>JAESUM010000057.1 GCA_016763075.1 Pseudomonadales bacterium | reverse complement strand
TCCCAATCCCAATCCCAATCAGCCAATCAAGACAATAGTGACGAAACCCGTATACAGAGAACAAATAAGGCTAAGCCAGCAAATACGACCGTAAACCTTGAGTATGTTTGTGAGCCGAAACTAGACGGTGTTGCGGTCAGCTTGCTTTACCGGGCCGGAAAGCTGGTACGCGGGGCAACCCGTGGCGATGGCTCGCAAGGCGAGAACATCACCCTTAATGTCCGCACGATTTCGACAATTCCCCTACAACTCAGAGGCGATGATTACCCTGACGTACTCGAAGTCAGAGGCGAGCTTTTCATCGCTAAACAAACCTTTGACGACATCAACCGTGAAGCCATCGCCAAGGATCAAAAAGCTTTTGTAAACGCCCGAAATGCAGCCTCTGGTAGCCTGCGCCAGCTTGACCCAAAAATTACCGCTAAACGAAATTTAGAAATATACGTATATGCTGCGGGTTGGTGTGAGGGTGGCGAGCTTGCCAATACTCATTTTGATCGGTTGCAACAACTGCAAGGTTGGGGGTTTCGAATCAACCCCGAAATCAAAAAAGTACAGGGTGCGCAGCAATGCCAGGCGTATTATCGAGCGATAGGCAAGAAGCGAGACAGCCTGCCATACGAGATTGATGGCGTGGTATATAAACTCAACTCTATTGCTGAGCAGCAGCAAGTTGGCTTTGTATCGCGGGCACCGCGTTGGGCAACTGCACATAAATTCCCCGCTCAAGAAGAACTTACAACTCTGTTAGATGTAGAGTTTCAAGTTGGGCGCACCGGGGCCATTACACCAGTTGCGCGGCTTGAACCGGTATTCGTTGGTGGGGTAACCGTTAGCAACGCCACGCTCCATAATATGGACGAGATAAAACGCCTTGGCTTACGTATTGGTGACAGCGTTATTGTGCACCGCGCCGGCGATGTGATCCCTAAAGTGGTTCAGGTTGTAACTCAGAGAAGACCTGCTGATACCGTTGAAATCGCAATGCCTACCCAGTGTCCAACATGTGAGTCAGAGGTCGTACGCGATGACGAAGGTATCGTTTATCGGTGTAATGCCGGGCTTTATTGCGGTGCGCAGCGTAAGGAATCGATCAAACACTTTGCCTCGCGTAAAGCGTTCGATATTCAAGGCCTTGGAGATAAAATCGTTGAACAGCTCTGTGCGCTTGGCTTGCTTGAAAGCATTGCAGATCTTTATAAGCTTGAAAGCGAACAGCTGATTGAGCTTGAAGGTTTTGCGAAAAAATCGGCGAGTAAACTGGTATCTGCCATAGCCGCTAGCAAGCAGATCACGTTGCCTAAATTCATCTTTGCCTTAGGTATTCGAGAAGTGGGCGAAACCACTGCAAAGCAATTGGCCTTTCAGTTTGGAACCTTGGACGCTATTCAAGCCGCTGACCAAAAGGCACTGGAAGAAACTCCGGAAATTGGCCCGATTGTCGCTGCGCATATCACGCAGTTTTTTAATGATACTCACAACCGTAGCGTGGTTGAAAAACTGCTTGAAGCGGGTATAACCTGGCCAAAGATTGAGCTGGCTGCAGTTACTGAAGGGGCCTTCAGTGGGCTGATATTCGTGATCACTGGAAAGTTATCACAAATGACCCGAGACGATGCCAAGCAAAAAATAGAATCACTTGGCGGAAAAGTAAGCGGCAGTGTATCCGCAAAAACTGACTACTTGCTCGCCGGTGAAAAAGCAGGTTCTAAACTGGCCAAAGCTCAAAGCTTAGATGTCAAAATTCTAGATGAAAATCAGTTCATTGAACTGGCGAAATCGCATTAATTTGCCATACTCAATTGCGGTAAATTTTTTTATTTTAGACAGTATTTTAGGCTTATTTATACTCGGATAAGAGTGATACGTGACCTATCAACGGAGATGTAAATGCGAGTATTGGTAACCGGTGGTGCAGGCTATATTGGCAGCCACGTGACCCGCCAACTGGGTGAGCAAGGGCACGATATTATCGTGCTGGATAATCTTTCTACCGGCTTTGAACGGGCTATTTTGTACGGCGAGCTAGTAGTTGGCGACCTGGGTGACCAGGCTTTGCTTGAAGCGCTATTCGCAAAGCATCAATTTGAAGCGGTTTTGCATTTTGCTGCGAATATCGTGGTGCCAGAATCGGTTGAGTTTCCACTCAAGTATTACCGCAACAACACTGCAAACGTGCTGAACCTACTTGAGGTTTGCAGCAAATACCCGCCTAAACACCTTATCTTTTCCTCAACCGCTGCAGTCTATGGCGAGCCAGATGTTGCGGTAGTTAATGAGCAATCGCCGCTTGTGCCGATCAACCCATACGGTGCCTCCAAGCGTATGAGCGAACAGATGATCATGGATTACGCCGCTGCCTCTGATCTAAATTACGTGATCCTGCGCTACTTCAATGTTGCAGGAGCCGACCCGCAAGCACGTATTGGCCAGTCTACCCCTAAAGCGACTCACCTTATAAAAGTGGCCACCGAAACAGCGCTCGGCCAGCGAGATGGCATGGCTGTTTTTGGCACAGACTACCCAACCATTGATGGCACCTGTATTCGTGATTATATTCATGTAGAAGATCTGGCTAGTGCGCATTTAGCTGCGCTAAATTATTTAGACAGCGGCGGTGATTCGACCGTTCTTAATTGCGGATACGGCCACGGTGCCAGTGTAAGCGAGGTGATTGAAACGGTAAAACGCATCAGCGGTGTTGAATTTTTAGTCAAGTTAGAGCCGCGACGTGCAGGGGACCCTGCTCAGTTGATTGCAAATAACTCGAAAATACTAGCCACACTCGATTGGAAACCAAAATACGACGACCTCGAATTTATTGTTAAGACCGCGTATGCGTGGCAACAAAAATGTGTAGAGCTTGATCAATAGCCTTCGCATCATCGAGCGTCCCCTAAATCAAATGGAAAATTGAATGATTACCAAATGTTTATTCCCGGTTGCCGGATATGGCACACGCTTTTTGCCCGCAACCAAAGCAGTACCCAAAGAGATGTTACCGATTGTGGATAAACCACTGATCCAATATGGTGTTGAAGAAGCCATTGATGCAGGTATTAGCGATATTGTATTTGTCACAGGCCGAGGCAAAGGCGCGATTGAAAACCATTTTGACCGCAACTATGAGCTTGAAGACCAAATAAACGGTACCGATAAAGAAGACTATTTAACTGGTATTAGAGACGTGATGGCGCGCTGCTCGTTTAGCTACACGCGTCAAATAGAGATGAAAGGCCTCGGCCACGCTATTCTCAAAGGTAAGCCGCTTATAGGCAACGAACCCTTCGCAGTGATTTTGGCAGATGATCTTTGTTACGACCAGGACCAGGCGGTGCTTGCGCAAATGGTTGAACTCTACAAAAAACACCAGTGCAGTATCGTAGCTATTGAAGAAGTGCCCATGGATCAAACCCAAAAATACGGTGTGATTGCAGGTGATGAAATTGAAGACGGTTTGTATAAAATCACCGATATGGTTGAAAAGCCCAACCCCGAAGATGCACCTAGCAACTTGGCGATTATTGGCCGTTACCTATTAACACCGGATATTTTCGAGATCATTGAAAACACTGCACCGGGTAAAAACAACGAAATTCAGATTACCGATGCATTGCTAACCCAAGCCAAAGGTAAAGGTGTGCTGGCATACAAATTTAAAGGCAAACGTTTTGATTGCGGTAGTATGGACGGCTTTGTTGAAGCCACCAATTTCTACTACGACACAGTTTATAAGTCGTAATCGAAGCATACGCTAGAAACATCACAGACATTTAGAAGGGCAATACCATTGCACCCTTTATACATCTATACATCCGATTGCTGGAGCGAACAAAATGAGTAACGAATTGACCTGCTTTAAAGCCTACGATATTCGTGGTCGAGTCCCAGACCAGTTAAATGAAGATATTGCTTACCGAATTGGCCGCGCATATGCACAATTTCTTAAGCCGAAAAAAGTCATTGTTGGGCATGATATTCGTCTCACAAGTGTCTCAATTTGCGATGCTTTGGTGAAAGGGTTAATGGATTCCGGGGTCGATGTGTACGACATTGGCGAATGCGGAACCGAAGAGGTTTACTTCGCTACGTTTGATTATGAATTCGATGGTGGCATCGTGGTGACCGCGAGCCATAACCCAAAAGATTACAACGGCATGAAGTTGGTGCGAGAGTTATCAAAACCCATCAGTGGCGATACTGGGTTGAATGAAATCAAAGAGTTAGCTGAGAAAGGTGAATTTGACTCTAGTGAGCGAGAAGGCGAGTATTTCACCCTTAAGCACCGCGACCGTTACATTCCTCACCTTCTTTCCTACGTTGATATTAAACAAATTAAGCCACTGACTATTGTAGTGAACGCAGGCAACGGTGGCGCTGGCGCGGTGATTGACCGGCTTGAACCACTGCTGCCCATCGAGTTTATTAAGCTGCACCACGAAGCCGATGGCAACTTCCCCCACGGTGTTCCTAATCCACTATTAAGCGAAAACCGTACCGCTACTATCGAGGCCATTAAAACCAATAATGCTGACCTCGGGATTGCCTGGGATGGCGACTTTGACCGTTGTTTCTTCTTTGATGAAAACGGTAATTTTATTGAGGGCTACTACATTGTTGGGTTACTGGCAGAAGCTTTCTTAGCCAAACATCCTGGCAGTAAAGTGGTGCACGACCCACGCTTAACTTGGAATACTATCGACATCGTTGAAAAATATGATGGCCAGGCCGTTCAAAGTAAAACCGGCCATGCCTTTATCAAAGAACGTATGCGCCTTGAAGATGCCATATATGGCGGCGAGATGAGCGCGCATCATTATTTCCGCGATTTCTCATATTGCGACAGCGGCATGATTCCTTGGTTGTTGGTGATCGAATTGATTACTGCATCTGGCAAACCGCTTTCGGCACTGGTTGCTGATCGTATGGCGAAATACCCATGCAGTGGTGAGATCAATAAAACCATTGAAGACCCGCAAGCAGTGATTGAAAAAGTGAAGAACCATTACACCATCGATAGCGCCAACGTTGACCTTACCGATGGCCTTAGCATGACCTTTGATGATTGGCGTTTTAACTTGCGTATGTCGAATACCGAACCTGTGGTTCGTCTTAATGTAGAAAGCCGTGGCAATCAAAAATTGATGGAGCAAAAAACTAAAGAACTATTAACACTGATGGGGTGTTAACCTCTTTGCGTTAATGTACGTTCGCCCATCAATCACTGAACATTCAACATGGTTTTCTCCGCAGCTGATATTGCCGCAGTATGGCTAACCCTCAGGTTGGCCAGCACGGTTACCGTTCTCTTATTGCTTATCGGCACGCCCATCGCCTGGTGGCTGTCGCAAACCCAATCTAAATTTAAAGGCCCGATCGCGGCCATTGTTGCCCTGCCATTGGTATTACCACCGGTAGTTTTAGGCTTCTATTTATTGATAGCGATGGGCCCAAATGGCCCGGTTGGCCAGCTTACACAAGCAGCTGGTTTGGGCACACTGCCCTTCACCTTTTGGGGTTTAGTGGTTGCATCGGTTATTTACTCCATGCCATTTGTTGTGCAACCCATTCAAAATGCAATTGAAGCGATTGGCCAGCGGCCATTTGAAGTTGCAGCTACCTTAAGAGCAGGACCACTAGACAGATTCTTCAGTGTGGTTATACCGTTAGCCAAACCGGGTTTTATTACAGCATCGATTTTGGGGTTTGCTCACACCGTTGGAGAATTCGGTGTGGTGTTAATGATTGGCGGTAATATTCCTGGCGAAACCCAAGTGGTTTCTATGCAGCTTTATGGCCACGTTGAAGCACTAGAATATGGCCAAGCCCATTGGCTTGCAGGTGCATTAATGGTGTTCTCGTTTTTGGTATTACTCGCTCTATATACCTTGAATCCGAGCGCGGCTAAAAGAACGTTTTCCACATGAACTCTGCACAACCTATTCAGCTGGCATTTGAAACCCAGTATTTAAACTTCTGTTTAAAGGTAAACCTTGAGTTACCCAGCAGAGGCATTACCGGCATTTTCGGCCCTTCGGGTTCGGGTAAAACTACGTTGCTGCGCTGCATTGCGGGTTTACAAAAACCAGAAATTGGGACGCTTAGTGTTGATGGCGAAATCTGGCAAAACAACCGTAGGTTTTTGCCTCCACATAAGCGCCCGGTCGGTTATGTGTTTCAAGAAGCCAGTTTGTTCCCTCATTTAACCGCAAAAGGTAATCTGCAATATGCGATGAAACGCGCTGATCAACGTGGCGGTAGCGGTGTTGCATTTGAGCAAGCGATATCGCTACTGGGTATCGAAACGCTTCTTGAGCAATACCCAGATCAGTTATCCGGCGGCGAACGTCAGCGCGTAGCGATTGCGCGTGCATTATTAATTAACCCACGATTATTACTAATGGATGAGCCGTTAGCTGCGCTAGACCAGCCACGCAAACAAGAAATTCTTCCATACCTTGATAACTTACGAACCGAGTTAGATATACCGGTGTTATATGTCAGTCATTCAGCGGACGAAATTGCACGGCTCTCCAATCATTTAGTGATATTAGATAAGGGCCGGGCGATAGCCTCTGGCCCATTACATGAAGTCTTACCTCGATTAGATTTGCCGTTTCAACTTGGCGAAGATGCCGGAGTGGTGCTTGATGCAACCGTCGTTAAGCGAGATACCCAGTGGCACCTTGCCAAAGTAGAATTTCCAGGTGGCGAATTATGGGTGCGTGATGGCGGTGACCCGGTAGGTACGCTCGTGCGGGTTCGTATTTTGGCGCGCGATGTCAGCATTGCGCTGCAAGCCCATCACGATACAAGTATTCAAAACCTGTTACAGGGAAGCGTTGTTGAAATAGCAGACGATAGCGACCCAGCAGTTAGTCTGGTTCAAGTTGCTGTTGGAAGCAGCATACTAGTTGCACGCATCACATGCCGTTCGCAACAAAAATTGGCGGTTACGGTCGGGCAGTCGGTTTGGGCTCAGGTTAAGTCTGTTGCACTTGTACGTTAAAAATTGGCGCTACAGACTAGTTTTGCCATCGTACTATCTTGCTGGCGGTAGACACCTAAAAAAAATCCGCCGAATCGTTCGATACCGCGGTGCTTGAATTCAATTTTAGATTCTTTTGGCCTTTTTTGAATAAAAGCCGACCATCCAAAAATGTACTGCTAATCTTTGACGGGAAGATGAACTGCCTCTGGGCGTTTGTATCTAATGTATTTCCGCACTAGCAATAATAGCGAGGCCGTTAATGTTAACTGTTTGGAATGATCTGTCGATAAGATACAAAATTTTATCGATCGCTATGGTAAGTGTACTGGGCATAGGTACTATTTTAAGTTATAGCTTTGTCACCACGGTTGAGGTGAATGAACGTTTGAATACGATCTCTAGTGTTCAATTTCCGGTCATCCTTCAAACCAATGAAGTACTGCAATATATCGAAGGTATTTCAGAAACCATCATTCTGGCGACGACCGATATCGACCGGTTAGACGACGCTGAAATCATGTATGAGGATGCTAACCTTGGATTTGATAAATTAATAGAGCTCGACCCCTCTTTAGCCACGCATGTTGATGCGTTTCGCAGCCAACTCGAAGTCTACTTCAAAGCCTGTACCGTATTTGCGCGAGGCATCAACGGCGGCGCCTTCGATATGGCAAGCGACGAGGGCTACTCACGAGCTGGAAAAGTTGGAAAGCTTTTAAATGAATTGAAAGTCGGTCTCGAAGAATTTCAGCAATCCAACCAAACGTCGTTTGTTGATAACCTTGAAGATACTGGGTCAGCCACTCAAAATATGCTTAACACTAGCCTTTTAGTTGGAAGCATCGTGACCTTTGTGTTGTTGACGATTGCATTGGTGATAGCGAATAACTTAGCGTCACAAGTATCGGTTGTCGGTAAATCGTTGTTTGCGTTATCCGAAGGTAGAGCTGATGTTGTAAATCGGCTTAGGACCAAAGGCGCGGATGAGATCGGAACCTTAGTGAAGACATTCAATAACTTCTTAGAAATATTTGCCAGTAACAACGTCAAATTTGATGAAGCCCTTCAGATTCGAATTGCACTTGAGCAAGCGGCATCGAATGTCATGCTACTCAATACCAAGAATACCGTTATTTTCTTGAATGCTTCGTTTTTATCCTCCTTTGAAGAAAATGAATCTGAGTTGAAAGAAGCTAGACCAAATTTTTCGCTTCAAAACTTAATCGGATCTGATATCGATCAGCTGGTAGATTCTACCTTTGATTTCCGGGACGTAACCGAAGTATCTGTACGCACAGAGGTATTGGGTGCGCGTACTTATAAGCTAAATATGGCGCCGGTCATTAATAAAGAAGGCGAACCTCTCGGCGTGGTGGTTGAATGGGATGATTTAACCGAGCAGTTACTCGAAGAAAAAAGAGAGCGCGAACAAGCCGGATTCCTTGCAGAGCAAGAAAAAGAGGCGGCTGACCAACTTAAGCACATTGCGAACGAAAATTATAGGGTTCGGCAAGCGCTTGATAATGTAGCCACCTCGACCATGATTCTAGATATCGGTAATACGATAATTTATATCAATGATTCAGCGGCGCAATTAATGCTGAAGACTCAGTCATCGATCCAACAAAGCATTCCTGAATTTAACGCGGATGACTTATTGTTTTCTTCGTTTGAATCGGTTTTTTCCGGGTTATTAGAGAAGATAAATATAAATATAAATGAGGTTACTGAACTGCCTATCGGAGATCGTACCTTTAAAATTACAGCCAGTGGAATCGTCGCCAATGGGCATAAAATTGGTACCGTACTCGAATGGCTAGATCGCACCGATCAACTCAGTATCGAAGAAGAGATTGATCAAATGGTTCGTGCAGCCATGGAAGGGGAATATTCAAAAACTATTAACGAAGAAGGGAAATCAGGCTTCTTTCTACGGCTCAGTCAAGGCTTCAACAGGATGCTTGGCACTGTAGATTCAGGCATTAATGATGTATTGCGAGTACTGACTGCAATGTCTCAGGGTGACCTATCAAAAACCATTGAAGCTGAATATAAAGGCTCTTTTTTGGAACTTAAGAACCTCTCCAACGATACCGTCAGTAAAATACAAAGCGTCATGAATGAAATTGGCGATCTGGTCTCTGCGGGTAACGAAGGTGACTTTAGCGCACAGATAGCACTACAAGGAAAAACAGGTTTCTTTAAAACGTTAAGTGAAAACCTTAACGAACTTGTAAAAACTACCGAAGATGGACTGACGGATATTCAACGAGTCCTGGCTGCAATATCAAAAGGGGATCTGTCTCAAAAAATTGAAGCCAATTATAAAGGAGAGTTTTTAGAGTTAAAAAATCTCTCTAATGAGAGCGTCAGCAAAATTCAAGAAGTGATGGAAGAGATCGGCAGTTTGGTTTCGGCGGGTAATGAAGGTGACTTCCGCTCGCAAATTGACTTGAATGGCAAAACTGGGTTTTTCAGAACATTGAGTGAGAACCTAAATGTACTGGTTAAAACCACAGATGCAGGGCTTACCGATATTCAGCGGGTGCTTGCAGCCATGTCGGTTGGTGACTTGTCACAATCTATTGAAGCCAATTATAAGGGCTCTTTCCTAGAGTTAAAAACACTCTCCAATGACACCGTAAGTAAAATGCAGGGCGTGATGAGCGAAATTGGCGATTTGGTTTCCGCCGGTAACCAAGGCGATTTTAGCTCGCAAATTAAGCTTGATGGAAAGGTAGGGTTCTTTAAAACTCTAAGTGAAAACCTCAATACTTTGGTAAAAACCACCGAGGGTGGACTAACGGATATACAACGCGTACTTGCTGCAATATCGAAAGGAGACCTGTCTCAAAAGATTGAGGCAAATTATAAGGGCGAATTTCTTGAGCTAAAAAACCTTTCCAACGAAACCGTAGTAAAAATTCAAACGGTGATGGATGAAATTGGTGCGTTAGTTTCAGCAGGAAATGAAGGTGATTTTTCTTCACAAATAGATTTAGAAGAAAAAACAGGGTTCTTCAGAACCTTGAGTGAAAACCTCAATGTTTTGGTTAAAACCACAGATGCAGGGCTTACCGATATTCAGCGAGTACTTGCAGCCATGTCGGTTGGTGACTTGTCACAATCTATTGAAGCGAATTACAGGGGCTCTTTCCTGGAGTTAAAAACCCTCTCTAATGACACTGTAAGTAAAATGCAGGGAGTGATGAGTGAAATTGGTGATTTGGTTTCCGCCGGTAACCAAGGCGATTTTGGCTCGCAGATCGAGCTTGATGGCAAGGTAGGGTTCTTCAAAACTTTAAGCGAAAATCTTAACGAACTCGTAAACACTACCGAAGGCGGACTGATGGATATTCAACGAGTCCTTGCTGCAATATCCAAAGGAGATCTGTCTCAAAAGATTGAGGCGAATTATAAGGGCGAATTTCTTGAGCTGAAAAATCTTTCCAATGAAACCGTAGTAAAAATTCAAACCGTGATGGATGAAATTGGTGCGCTAGTTTCAGCGGGTAATGAAGGCGACTTTTCTTCACAAATAGATTTAGAAGGAAAAACAGGGTTCTTCAGAACCCTGAGTGAAAATCTCAATGTACTGGTTAAAACTACAGATGCAGGCCTTACTGACATTCAGCGAGTGCTTGCAGCTATGGCTGGTGGGGATCTTTCGCAATCCATCAAAGCGAATTATAAAGGTTCTTTCTTAGAGTTGAAGAATGTATCCAATGACACCGTGAGTAAAATGCAGGGAGTCATGAGTGAGATTGGCGATTTAGTTTCCGCGGGGAACCAAGGGGATTTTAGAGCACAAATAACACTTGATGGAAAGGTAGGATTCTTCAAAGATTTAAGCGAAAACCTAAATATTCTGGTTAGAACCACTGATGCGGGTTTGAATGATATACAGAGGGTGCTTGCAGCCATTTCAAAAGGAGATCTTTCTCAAAGTATAGAAGCTGACTATCGTGGGTCTTTTCTGGAGCTTAAGAATCTTTCAAATGACACCGTTGTTAAAATCCAAACAGTGATGGATGAAATTGGTAGCTTGGTTCTAGCCGGTAACGAAGGGAACTTTAGCTCGCAAATAAATCTTAAGGGAAAAACTGGGTTCTTCAAGATACTCAGCGAAGACCTGAATGTATTGGTAAAAACCACAGATGCGGGGCTAACCAATGTTCACAGAGTGCTTAGCGCGGTAGCAACCGGAGACCTAACTGACCAAATATTAGATGACTACGATGGTGCATTTAATCTGCTGAAAAATGATGTAAATACTACGGTTACAGAATTGACCGATGTCATCGGTAATTTACGTAGATCTTCGGTTTCGCTCACTGCGGGTGCGAAAGAAATTGTAAATGGAACAGAGCAGTTACGCGTTCAGGCAGAAATGCAAAGTAAATCACTCGAAAAGACTACGCTTAGTTTGGGCGAGATGACTGAATTAGTCCTTGATAGCAGTAATAAAACTGAAGACGCAAGCCTAAAAGCAAAGAACGTTACTCAGGAAGCGATTGCGGGCGGCAAGGTAATTGCAAAAGCCGTGATTGCAATGGAAGAGATTCAAGAAGCCAGTAATAGTATTTTGAATATTATTTCGGTTATTGATGATATTGCTTTTCAGACCAATTTATTGGCGCTAAACGCCGCGGTAGAGGCCGCTAGAGCAGGGGAGGAAGGCCGCGGGTTTGCAGTAGTCGCAGCAGAAGTTAGAAACCTTGCACAGCGAAGTGCCGAGTCCGCAAAAGAGATTAAATCACTAATTTCTAATTCGGTTGAAAAAGTGAATTATGGTTCACGGTTAGTCGACCAGTCCGGGGTTACTCTGAATAGCTTGGTAGAATCGATTGTGAATGTCAGTGAGTTAATGGAATCGATCAATGTAATGTGCAACGAACAACGTTCAAGCATTGAGAACATTAATTCAGAAATCCGCCAAATAGAAGACTTCTCCCACCAAAGTGCCAGCGTTCTTAAAGTAGCCGCTACTTCTAGCGGTTTAATGGCAGGTCAAACAGAAGAGATGCAAAGAAAGATGGGATTCTTCCATCTGAATGGTGGGTAAAAGCTTTCAAATTAGCTAAAACACCCATCGACCCAATGGGATATTCCATTCGTTGCATTGTTTTTCGCACAGACTTTAGGGCGCAAAGAGTTAGATAAACTCAGATTTTATCATCCAGCACGCTTCTTACCCGTACTAGCATATCTCTGAACCTGAACTCAATTTACGGATAAAACCAAGAAGACATATTAAACGAGATAAGCCGGAAGCGCTTAGCGTGCCGGAAGCGATCAATCAGGTCTGGTTGATGGGCTTTATGAGTGGCTGCTTATAGACGGACGCAGTCTGCGTACATTTAACGTGATTGATGAGAAGGTCTTGGCATTGACGCCGGTACGTCACTGCCAAGTGCTCAAGTTATTCGGTCACTCGAACAGGTCATTGAATGGGGTGGAAAGCCTTTAGCCATTAGCTGTGATAATGGCCCTGAATACGGCAGCGAAATACTCAAAGGTTGGGCAACACAACAGCAAATAATAGGATTATCTATTCCCGCTCGGAAAACCAACACAGAACGCTTATATTGAACGATTCGACCGTACCGCTCGACATGAATGGTTAGATTTACACCTCTTTCATGCAGTGGAACATGCACAAAATGTAGCGACCGAATGACTTTGGTCATACAATAATGACCGCCCTCACGCGACAATAGGCGGTGTGCCGCATACAATGTTGCTAGATACAGCTTATAGATCCAGCGTTACTTCCTACTTTTAACTTCGGTTAATAATGGGGTGATTACAATGGAATATTTCAAATCTGCCGTTTGGTATTAACACTAGGCAGCCCCCTCAGAATAATCACAGCCACCACCGCAGCAATAAAATTTGCTAAAAACGTAGCCCAGAATATGCCGACATACCCAAAGTAGTGCCCCAACAAAAATGCTAATGGAACCAAGAAAACCATAAAACGTGCGACGGCTAAAATGATTGCGGCTCTTGGTTTACCCAGTGCATTGCAGCTGGCGCTTGTGACCATAACCAATCCTGCGCCGATAAACGATATAGGTACGATGATAAGAAAGTCTGTAGCGACGCGTACCACAGCAATGTCGTCATTGAATATCGAGATGATGGGCGTTGCGAACAAGTAAAGTATGGTGGCTAAAATTAGCCCGCATCCGACGGTAAGTATTGAAACTGATTTAAGCCCTTGGCCTATTCGCTGATATTTTTGTGCGCCAAAATTTTGGCCTACAAAGGGAGCAATACTACCAGCCAACGCCATGAGTGGAACCATGGCGAGTGCTTCTATTCGGGTGACAATACCGAAGGCCGCAACGGCGTCGCTGCCGTAGTTTGCGATAATGCCTATTAATATCGCTGCAGATAGCGGGATGATCATGGCGGTAATAGCCGCAGGTAAACCCACATGCAAAATACTGCGGGTAGATTGCAAAAATTCGTATGGGGTAGGGATGCTTGGGGTCAGAAGTGATTCACGATAGATCAGTATATATAGCGTATATATGACGCTGAGCCCACGGGCCGTTATGGTGGCGACGGCTGCGCCCATTAAACCCAGTGCAGGAAACCCGAATAAACCAAAAATTAAAACCGGTGCTATTGCCAAATTAATGATGGATGTAAATACCATGATTCGGCTGGGTGTACGGGTATTGCCTGCTGCGCGAAATATGGCGTTGCCGGCCATTGGGATGGCCAGAAATACCGCACCTAAATACCAAATTTCTATGTATTGGTGAATGAGGGTTAAGACTTCTGGTGATGCGCCCATCAAGCTAAACACGATGTCGATGCTGGCTAAACCAATGGCGGCAAATACAACCATTACGATGATGGATAAAATTAGACTGTCTCTGCATAGACGCTCAACGCTTTGTTGGTCGCCTGCGCCAAGGCTGCGGGCAATTACCGAGCCTGCGCCTGTGCCCATGCCTCGGCTCAAGCGGCCAAAAATCATGGTGATGGGGAATATAAAGCTGATGGCGGCTAGCTCTTTTGCGCCGAGCTGGCCTATGAAGTAAATATCGCCCAGTGAGATGGCGATCATAGAAACAATGCCCCACACCATGGGAATAGCCATGCCTAATATTAATGGCGTGACGGGGCCGACCGTAAGGTCTGTAGTTTTGTTTTTCATCAGTAAGCGTTTGTGGGGAGGGAGTGGCTGCTGGTCATCTTCATAAGAGTTTGACCGGCAGCCTGTATTACGAAGAGTACGCTATTTTCCTATTAGACCTTTAATAGTGGCGGGAATATCGCCAGGCAGCAATATGGTTTTGCTGTTGTTGGAAGTAGACATATCTTTGATAGCGTCGATATAACGCTCGCCCAGCAGATACATCACCGGTAGCTCTTTATCCTGTATTGCGATGCTCACCATTTCAATGGCCTGTTGGCTAGCGTTCGCCAGCAATATTTGCGCTTCGGCATCGCGTTTGGATGCTTCTAACCGGCCTTCGGCTTCTAGAATGGCGGCTTCTTTTTCACCGTTTGCGCGGGTTACGGTGGCGCGCCTTGCTCGTTCTGCTGCAGCCTGTTCTTCCATTGCGGATTGCATGGTGCCAGATGGGTTAATGTCTTGAATTTCGACGGTTTTTAGAATGATGCCCCAATCTGCAATGTCATCGGAGATCATCGATTTCAATTTGGTTTTGATCATATCTCGCGATGACAGCGCATCATCAAGTGACATTTCGCCAATGATGGCCCGCAGTGATGTTTGCACCAGGGTTTGTAATGCAATGGTAAAGTTCTCTACTCCGTATACTGCCTTTTCTGGCGATAGAATATTAATGTAGGCCACCGCGTTGGCAAGGATGACCGCGTTGTCTTTGGTGATTACTTCCTGGGATGGAATCTCCAGCACGATATCTTTTGTGGTGACTTTATAGGCCACGGTATCGATAAATGGTATAAGAAAGTTAAGGCCGGGGTTGATGGTGCCGTGGTATTTACCGAGGCGCTGAACCACCCATTTGTACCCTTGGGGTACCAGCCGTACACCTTTTAAAATGGTGACGAATCCACCGACTAGTATGGCTATGACAACGTATAGAGTTCCGCTCATGATGAGTCCTTTTAATTAAGTTGAAGTGTTTGTTCGAAAAAGTTTTATTTTTTATCTATTAAACGTGTTGATGCGGGGCTTACCCAGCATGCCGAGCTACTTTTTTTGTACTACCAGGGTATTGCCCATAATGTCGGTAACGATGACTCTGTCGCCAAGTTGAAGGGTTGAGTGATCATCTGGGTATAAAAAGGGCCATTCTTCTGCACCAAGTAAAGGGGTAGAGAAGCGCACTTCGCCGCGCTTTTCGCCTATTGGCAAGTCGGTTACCTGGCCGGTTTCGCCTATCATCGCTTCTTTAGACATGCCTGCTTTGGTGCGATCTATCGAAAGTGGCTTAAGGTATTTGAACCATAAAATGGTAAAGGCGATGGAAATAACTGTCCAGATGATCACTTGCCATTCGAGCGAGATATCCGGTGCGATAGCCACCACAATGCCAACCAGTACCGCTGCTGCGCCAAACCAGAGGATGGTGAAGCTGGGCATGATGATTTCAGACAGCATTAAGCCGATGCCCAATACTATCCAGTACCACCATAAAATCGTAACTTCCATATTGTAACTCGCAGAAAGGGGAGGGTTGATTAAGCCGCGCGTTGCCGTGCTGCTTGAGTAAACAGGTGGTGATACTAACATTAGCGGGCTAAACCTGAATAGCGCCACCATTATTCACAAGAATGATATTCAATATACCTTCTATTTATTTTATTTATGCTGCTTGCATAACTATACTGTGCGCCATCTGTAGTAAATAGGGGAGTTGGTTGTAACTACAACTCTAATGACCCAAGAAGCTATGGTGTCTAATTTTATATAATCACGAGGTAGACCATGTCTCAATACACTGATGATATCGCAGCAGCCGGTTCTGTAATTAAAGAAAATGGCAGCAGCTGGGATGCAATCAATCCAGAATCTGTAGCACGTATGCGCGCTCAAAACCGTTTTAAAACCGGTATTGAAATCGCTAAGTACACTGCAGGAATTATGCGCAAAGATATGGCTGCATATGATGCAGATTCTTCGCAGTACACGCAGTCTTTAGGTTGCTGGCACGGTTTTATCGGCCAACAAAAAATGATCTCAATCAAGAAGCATTTTGAAAACACAGATCGTAAATACCTCTACCTTTCAGGTTGGATGGTAGCGGCATTGCGTTCTGATTTTGGTCCTCTTCCTGACCAGTCTATGCATGAAAAAACTTCTGTTGCGGCTCTTATTGCTGAGCTATACACATTCCTTCGTCAAGCAGACGCACGTGAGCTAGGCGGATTATTCCGTGAGCTAGATTCTGCTCGTGAAGCAGGCGATTCAGCTAAAGAAGCTGAAGTTCAAGCGAAAATCGACGGTCACATAACTCACGTTGTACCTATTATTGCTGACATCGACGCTGGTTTTGGTAACGCAGAAGCGACTTACCTAATGGCCAAGCAGATGATTGAAGCCGGCGCATGCTGTATTCAGATCGAAAACCAGGTTTCTGACGAGAAGCAGTGCGGACACCAGGACGGTAAAGTCACCGTTCCCCACGAAGACTTCCTTGCGAAGATCCGCGCGGTTCGTTACGCGTTCCTTGAGTTGGGTATTGATGACGGCGTTATCGTTTCTCGTACTGACTCTTTGGGTGCTGGGCTTACCAAACAAATTGCTGTGACCAATGAGCCAGGCGATTTGGGCGACCAATACAACGCATTCCTTGATTGCGAAGAAGTCACTCCTGAGAACATGGGCAATGGCGACGTTGTCATTAAACAAAATGGCAAATTGGTACGTCCTAAGCGTCTGCCAAGCAACTTGTTCCAGTTCAAAAAAGGTACCGGCGAAGCACGTTGCATCTTAGATTCAATTACCTCTTTGCAAAATGGTGCTGACCTTCTTTGGATTGAAACTGAGAAGCCTCACGTTTCTCAAATCGGCGGAATGGTTGATGCTATCCGTAAAGTAATCCCGAATGCCAAGCTTGTTTACAATAACTCGCCTTCATTCAACTGGACGTTGAACTTCCGTCAGCAAATTTTTGACGGCATGAAGGAAGCTGGAACAGACGTTTCTTCATACGATCGTGCTGATCTGATGAACGAAAAATATGATGCGACTGAGCTTGCTATAACCGCTGATGAAAAGATCCGTACTTTCCAAGCGGATTCTGCTCGTGAAGCTGGAATCTTCCATCACTTGATCACACTACCTACTTACCACACTGCAGCATTGTCTACCGACAACCTTGCTAAAGAGTACTTTGGTGACCAAGGTATGTTGGGTTATGTTGCTGGCGTACAACGTAAAGAGATCCGTCAGGGTATCGCATGCGTTAAGCATCAAAACATGGCTGGATCAGATATGGGCGACGATCACAAAGAGTACTTCTCTGGTGATGCAGCGCTTAAGGCCTCTGGTAAAGACAACACTATGAACCAGTTCTAATTGAACTTGTAAAATAGTGATGGGATCTATTCGATGACTTGGTTATTGAATTAAAATCATGTCATACCGAAAAAGGGGTGGATTTATTCTGCCCCTTTTTTTTGCTATTTTTTTTCCGTAAGTGTTATAAAACCTTTTAAAACAAG
Source organism: Pseudomonadales bacterium (assembly GCA_016763075.1). Classification (GTDB taxonomy): domain Bacteria; phylum Pseudomonadota; class Gammaproteobacteria; order Pseudomonadales; family JAHRWD01; genus JAHRWD01. The sequence continues at coordinate 27,882 of JAESUM010000057.1, read as the reverse complement.
TCTGAAATAGGCGTAAGACAAGTCATTTAACTCTACCGGAGTAGTACTTTATGCCGTACGTAAACATTAAAGTTACCAACGAAGGCGTTACAAAAGCGCAGAAATTGGAGTTAGTTGCAGGAGTGACCGAGCTACTTGCAAGGGTGCTTAATAAGAATCCGGCCACTACCGTTGTGGTGATTGACGAAGTAGAAGCCGACAACTGGGGAATTGGCGGCGAGCTGGTCACTGAATTAAGAAAACGTAGTTAAGTCGCAATAAAGTTATTTGGTTTGTAGTTAAGATATTTAGCTGAAATACGGCGGAATTCGAGTTTAGCTAGGGAAAATTTCAGTGATATTAAATGTCGGTTTATTAGGACGGTTCAATGAGTAGCTTTCAAACACCTGTTTTCTTCGTGCTGCTGATGCTAGTGGCTGGTTTGGGTATTCCCGTAATGGCTACGCTTAACGGTGGGCTAGGCACGCGTTTAAATAGCCCCGCTTTAGCTACGGCCATTTTGTTTGTGGTGGGTGGCTTGGTCGCATGGGTATATCTGTTTTTATCTGACGGAACCCCAGAGGTCATCAGCTTAAAAAAAATACCCTTTTATTTCTTTTTTGGTGGTTTTTTTGTCGCGTTTTATATTTTGAGCATTACATGGGTTGCCCCAAAATTTGGAGTCGGTAACGCAGTTTCGTTTGTGCTGTTAGGGCAATTAATTTCTATGGCGGTGATTGATCATTTTGGTTTCTTGGGCGCGCCGGTTTATACCCTATCTATTCAAAGAGTTTTGGGTATTGGCTTAATGGCAATTGGGGTGTTTTTGGCAGTGCGCCGGCTTTAGCAAAAGATAACTATTGTAGGTAATATACACCGCGTATTGATCACCGGCTAAAACGTTACGGTGGTAGTTTGAATCCTTAGGAGAGTATTACGTGTCAGATGCACCCACAGAAAATGTTGAAGTCGAAATACCTATTCGCACTACCATGTACGAAGGTAAAGAGCTGCGGTATAAAACTCCAAACAGTTTAACCCAATGGCGTGTAGATACTCTTTTTCTGGAAGAGCCCGACACCGTAAGGTGGATATCCTGCATGAAAGAAGGCGAGGTGCTTATTGATATAGGCGCGAATGTTGGCATGTATTCTACTTTGGCGGCAGTGGGCCGTAACCTTAGGGTGTATGCCTTTGAGCCTGAAAGCCAAAACCACAGTTTGCTTAATCAAAACATTTATCTAAACCAGGTTTCTGAAAAAGTGTCTGGTTATTGTGTGGCGTTGTCGGATACCTCTGGCTTAAGCCAATTGTATTTGGGGCATATGGATGCCGGTGGTGCATTTCATTCATCCGGCGAAGCGCTGGATTTCAACCTAGAGCCTTTGAACACTCCGTTTGTGCAGGGTTGTGTATTAATGACACTAGACCAACTGGTAGAAGAGGGAACCATTCCACTACCTGATCATATTAAATTGGATGTTGATGGCTTCGAATATAAAGTCGTTAACGGAATGATGAATACCATTCATAACCAAAAAGTAAAATCAGTAGCGATCGAGCTAAACCCAAATTTAGTTGAACATCAAAAAGTGTTTCAACAAATGGCTGAGCTTGGTTTTGAGTATTTCGAAAACCAGCGCGCCGAATCTTGCTTGGAAGACGGCCCCTTTAAAGATATCGGTAACGTAATTTTTTACCGCGCACCCTGGTTTGAATATGAAACACTATACAAGACTCAAATTGGACCGATGAGAGTCCAAAAATCGGTTGCCAAAATGCTTAAAAACCTTGAGCAGGCAACTAATATAACCAAGGCAACCAAGGCAACTAACGTAAGCAAAGTGAGTAGGGAGCAAGGCGACGAAGCTGCAACCAATATAGTTATCAATAATATATTTCCCGCTGAGTTTTATCAGAACCTATTAACCAACATACCTTCTGATAACGCCTTCGTTTGCGCTGAAACAACAAATACAGCCAAAACGTTCGAGCTTAACGCTACCTTTATTAATTGTTTACCCGGGGCTGCTATCCCATTTTGGAGCCAGCTTAGCTACGAGCTAAATTCAAACGAAACCCTTCGCAGTATTGTTGACGCATGTTTAGGTCAAAATGCGCAAACTCAGCAACAAATATTTAAATCTACAGCGGTGATTGTTCGTGCTGCAAGCCCAACGTTAACTCATCAACCCGGTGCATTAATAACCCTTTGGTTTGATCTTAACGGAGCTAACCACTTAACAGTTTGTACTGGGGCCTGTGCGTTGGCAGCTATCGACAAAAACGCTGAGGCAGATATGTTGAAATTGGTAATTAGTTAATCGCAACGTATGCAATGACTTGGCCCAAGGTGGATAGGATAGCCTAACTGCCTAATTAATATGAGCAAGGAACTTCCCCCTAACCGGGAGTGTCTAGAATGGCTGATCACAATGCAGCTTAGTCACAAAGGTTTTTCCGATGAGTAAACAGGTCACATTAATTCGGTTCAAGTTCAAATATTTAACCGCTGGTATTTTATTGGCATTCGCAATGAATGCTTTTGCAGTGGAATCATTTGATGAAAATAGCGGTAAGAAGCAGGTTCAGCTTATCGAACTATATACCTCGCAGGGCTGTAGTAGCTGCCCGCCGGCTGACAAACGCATCAGTAAATTATTGGCCGATGACAAATTATGGAGTTCTCGAATCCCCGTTGTTTTTCATGTGGATTATTGGGATTACATCGGCTGGAAAGACCGTTATGCAAAACCCGAACATAGCGTACGACAGACCAAGCACAGAGGCGCTGGCAATATTAATAGTGTGTACACGCCGGGTTTTGTTGTTGATGGAAAGGAATGGCGCGGTTTCTTTAGCAGTTTTAGGTGGCCAAACCCTTCTTCAAGCGAACCCGGCAACCTGCATTTGTCATATAACGGTAGCGACGCGCTTGTAACCTTTACTCCCCAAGCTAAGCAGGTACAGTCGTTTGTAGTGAACGTTGCATGGCTGGGCATTGGTCTTGCCACCGACGTAAAACGCGGCGAAAACCGTGGTCATGTTCTTAAGCATGATTTTGTAATCTTACGCTCGATGACCAGCAAACTAACTAGCGATGACGGCTACGCATTGCAAATTCCTTTTAGTTCAACTGGCCTTCCGGCAGCACGCAAATATGCATTGGTAGCATGGGTTGAAAGTGAAGCCCAGCAACCCGTTCAAGCAGTCGGTAACTGGATCACTCTTAACTGAGCACTGTATGCTTGAGTTCGTGATTTTCTGCATGGGTATCGCTGCCCTGGTTTATAGCTACTGGTTTGATCTCTGCGCGGGTTGACAGCTATCGGCAGCGCGCAGCACCAATTGGCGTATTGCCAATAACAACTATCTGGCGGTAGTTGTGTTTCTCGCTAAATCTCTTTCGCGCTTTCCCTAGTGCTTCTACGTTTCTTCACCATACTTATCATCAGTTAGATATTGCTTCAGCAGTCATTTTTAGCTCTGTATTTATTAGGATTCTATTGGTGATCTTCAATGCTTGGTCTACGCTTTTAGAAGTTAAAACCATTGTCACAAGTCTTGTAATTTGAGCCGCTCGGAAAAGGGAGAAGTATCATGACTATTGAGCTTAATTGGGAGTCCAAACAGCTACTTTGGGTTAAGTACCAAGATATGGTGTATGGCCAAGAACTGCTAGATACCACCTTGGCGCTAAGCGGCGACAGGCGCTTTGAAGAGCTGCGCTACATTCTTAGTGACTGGTCGGAAATCAAAAAAACCAATATATCGACCAGTCACGTTACAGAATTGGCAGCGTATATTGCTGCAATCGCAGAAACCAATCAGCGCATCAAAAATGCCACGGTTACTTCAAAAGATGAAGCGGGGCAGTCTTTGGCCGTGTTTTATCAGCACCTGACTGAAGAAATCTCATGGGATGTTGACTTTTTTTCTAGTGCGTTGGAGGCCCGTGAATGGTTCGATAGATGAAACTTCATCTTGATACGACCATTCGCCGATGACCGCTTTGTGCAGAAGGAGTGTCGGTTGTCGAAAACTGGATCACTTTTTCATACGGGCTGTCCGCAGTAGTTAGTTTTAACCTAAGTTTCGATTATCTGGATTTAACCCATACCCAACCTGCTTTTCCTGAGTCGCCACTATGTTGAAAGCGCACAATAACAGCACTTTTTTTGCCGTAGTGCGGTAGAATTGTGCGCGAAATTTCATGCTTGGTCATGCCAGCGTTGCCGGTAATGATTAGGGCGTTGAATTTGTTCGGTTGTTCAACGAATGGACAAAGCGGCATGTTTTTTGCTTTGGAAACGGTATTAGAATGCCGCACAGCTTTTTAGCCAGCTTTTTTAGCTCGCTTAGAGCCGCGTAAAAAAGAAGTAATATGATTGCAACCAGAGTGTTGCCTTAACCGATGGAGCCCCTATGTTATTCGGTCGAAATAAGAAGAACCCGATCAAAATCGTAGACAAAGAAGTGGTCAAATGGACTTATTCAACCTGTGGGTATTGCTCTACTGGGTGTTCAATTGAAATAGGAAGCAACGCTGAAGGCAAGCCTGTTTCTTCACGTGGCGTGGGTGGCGCAGATGTTAACCGCGGCAAATTATGCGTAAAAGGTATTTTCGAGCACGAGCTATTCGACTCGCCAGGCCGTGGTAACAACCCGCTTATTCGTGACGATATATCGAAAGGCTATAGCGAAACCGATTGGGATTCAGCAATGGATCACATGGCTTCTGAAATCTCGCGCATTCAAGAAACCTATGGCCGCGATTCGTTTGCGGTGGTTTCTACGGGTCAGTTGATGACTGAGGAGTTTTATACCCTTGGCAAGTTAACCCGCGGTGTTATTGGCACCAATAACTACGACGGCAATACGACGCTTTGCATGGCTTCTGCGGTATCGGGCTACAAACGCTCATTTGGCTCTGATGGGCCGCCGGGTTGCTACGAGGACTTGGAACAAACCGATTGTATGATCGCGTGGGGTTCAAACCTGCCTGAACAACACCCGATTATCTATTGGCGTATTAAAGCAGCCCGTGACAAACGTCATTTCCCACTCATTGTGGTGGACCCTCGGGTAACCATGTTTGCCCAGCAAGCTGATATGCATTTGGCCATTACGCCAGGCACCGATGTAGTGCTGCAAAACGCACTGATACACGTGATTTTGGATGAAGGCCTAGAAGACCGCGAGTACATCAAAGCCAACACCGTTGGTTTTGAACAGCTTGAAATTGAAGTCGCCAAATATGACCCAGTGACTGCGTCTAAAATTTGCGGCATTGATGAAGACACCATTCGTAACGTTGCGCGCATTTATGCAAAAGCCGGTGCAGCAACCAGTATTTGGACCATGGGCATTAACCAAAGCACCCATGGCTCCGATGGAGTGGTTGGAGTCAACAACCTTAATTTGGTGACCGGTAATATTGGTAAGCCCGGCGGCACTAGTCTTTCAATTACTGGCCAGTGTAATGCCATGGGTACACGCGAGTGGTCTTCGTGCTCGGGCTTGCCAGGTTATCGTGCATTGGAAAATCCCGATGATCGTGCAGAAATTGGCAAGTTTTGGAACGTCGACCCAGAGTTTTTTCCCAAGAAACGTGGCTTAGCGCAGACTGATATTTTCCCAGCCATTGAGCTCGGTGAAATTAAAGGCTTGTGGTTGGTTGCAACCAACCCGATGACCTCTATGCCCAATACTGCGCGTATTCGAAAAACCTTGGAAAAACTCGATTTCCTCGTGGTTCAAGATTCTTACGTTGATGTAGAAACCACGCAATACGCGCACCTATATTTGCCGGCAGCAACATGGGCCGAGAAAGAAGGAGTCTTCACCAATACCGAGCGCCGTGTGAACATTACGCGCCAAGTGACTGATCCACACGGTAATTCTAAGTCAGATCTTGCTATTTTTAACGAGTTAGCTAAGCGTTTTAAACAGGCAGAGAAAGTAAACTTCCCTGAAAAACCTGCAGAAGTATTTGAGGAAATGACTCATCTATCGAAGGGACGTTTGGTAGACATCTCTGGTATGACTCATGACCTAATTGAAGAGAACAGAGGCATTCAATGGCCTTACACCAAAGAAGACGCAGACAAAGGCGAGCCAATAAAAGCAGGCGGTAAACGCTTGTATACAGAGCCAGGTACATTCCGGTACGCAGACGGCATGGCCAAGCTCATACCGCTTCCGTTTATCGATAACAACGAAGTGCCGGATGACAAATACCCATTCTGGCTAAACACAGGCCGGCTGGTTGAGCATTTCCACACCCGTACTAAAACTGGAAAAGTGGGTAACAATAACAAATATAGCCCGATTCCTTTCATGGAATTGAACCCAGATGCGGCAAAGGAGTTGGGCATTCGCTCACAAGAATATGTTCGAGTGATTTCCAAGCGCGGTGACGCCATCATCATGGCGCAGTTAACCCAGCGTGTACCTAAGAATATGATTTTTGTACCGTTTCATTTTCATGATTGTGTTAACCGTTTAACCCTAGGGCTACTTGACCCGCATTCGCGTCAGCCCGCTTATAAACAATCGGCAATTCGCCTAGAGCGGATTGAAGATCAAAAAGCCGCAGCTCAAATGAGCATGGAACGGCGTACGTACTAAGTACGCAGTAAGTTTAAAAGCAGTGTTATCACACACGGTAGTCTCAAATTCAGTTACAGGGCAGAACAAAAACCATGATTAAAGTAAGAAGTGATGAGCCGGAATACTCGTTTCTTTGGGATAAAGAAACCAAAAAAGAAACCCGTTACGGTTCAAAAATTGAGCTGACTCAATTAGATTCAGGTTTGCGCAATGAAAGCCTTAATATTAATAATGATGCTGGTATTGGTGAAAACCCCAATCGTTATAAGCAACATGGCTTTGTTCTTAATGCAGACAACTGCATTGGCTGTCATGCCTGCGAAGCTGCCTGTAGCGAAAAGAACGACAACCCTGCACACATCGCTTTTCGTTCGGTTGGTTTTGTTGAGGGCGGTACACACCCAGATTATCAACGCCTTAATATTTCGATGGCCTGTAACCACTGTGAAGATCCAGTTTGTTTAAAAGGTTGTCCTACAGGAGCGTATACAAAATTCGCTGAGTACGGCGCAGTCTTGCAAGACCCTGATATTTGCTTTGGTTGTGGCTACTGCACATGGGTTTGCCCCTATAACGCGCCACAGCTCGACCCAATTAAAGGTGAAGTCAGCAAATGTAATATGTGCGTTGATCGCCTTGAAGTGAATCTTAAACCCGCCTGTGTCAGCGCTTGTTTGGCTAATGCTTTAGATTTTGGTGTTATTGAAAATATGCCAGAAGGTAATGTTGAAAACAAAACATCCATTCCTGGCTTCCCTGATCCAGAAATCACCCGCCCAAATATACGTTTTCAGCAAACGCGGTCTACTCACCGCGAAATGACCCGTACCGATTCCACGCCAATTAAATATCACCGCGACGACAGTGTTGGTATTTTCACCCCAGTAGTAGATGAAAAGTTTGGCAAAGAGCGTCACTGGAATTGGGAAAAACTTTTGGGTTCTCACGAAAGTGCGCACGTGATGTTTACCCTAGGTACACAAGCTGTGTTGGGCGCATTTTTATTGTTGGTAGTGGGTGGCTTGCTGGATCTTGCAACCATAGTATCCATCACTACTTCGATGGCATTCATACCGCTGCTGGGTGTGATGTTTGTGATTCAAGCTTTTGGTTTGTTTAAATTAAATATGCACCTTGGAAAACCGCACCGCTTTTACCGTGGTTTTAATAACCTTAGATATTCAAACCTAAGCCGAGAAATTGCAGGCGTATCTGGTTTCTTTGCAGGATTTTCTGGTTATGTATTTTTCTCGTTATTCGACGGCGCATTTTTTACAACACTTGCCAATGGCTTTGCCGGTTTAGGTGTGATCAGTGGCAGCCTCGGGTTGTATTTCATGGTCAAAATTTACCGCATTAAAGCTCGCCCTTTTTGGGATCATTGGCAGAGTGGCAGTGCCTTTTATGGCAATACAATGAACCTCGGTGCGTTATTGGTTGGAGCGATTGCATTACCGTTTTTAGTTGAATCTGCAGAGGTTACACGTCAGGCAGTGATGACTCTTGGCAGCTTGGTGTTTGCTGGCTTGCTGCTTGAAATAATTGGCCACGTAGTTCATGGGCGCGATATGCACCGTCAAGGTGGCGAAGGAGCAGGGTCGTTCTATGAGCAATCAACCACCTACGGTAAATCTTGGATTACACGAAACGTATTGTTAGGTACCAGCCTTGTATTAGCAGGCGTATTGGTGAGCTTTGATGTTGGAACCACGCTGGCACTGACCGGTTGGTATTTACTATTAGTACTCACCATTGCTGCGGTTACCATTAGCCGCTCACTGTTTTTCGTATTGGTTATTCCTACCACCATGCCCGGCGCATTCTTCTGGAAAAACAAAGGTTTCGAAGCACATGCTCGTGAAACTGGTTTAGCCGATATGGAGCAAATGGGTGTGGTTCGTCAAGGTCACCATGCGTTTAAAGTAGGAGAGCTACTTGAAACTATTAAAACCACATCGCCTAAACAAATGTTTGGACATATTAAAGATATTTTTGTCTGGAAATCTGTAGATTGAAACCATCACTCGAGCGTTTAATTCAATCCTTAACTGAGGGTTTAATTGAGCGCGATGCGCCATCGCGACTAATTTTATTAGCCGCTTTAGCCGGTGAACATACGTTATTGGTAGGCCCGCCCGGTACCGCCAAAAGCGTATTAGCTAGAAAATTACACAATGTATTTAGCGGTGGTGAGTATTTCGAAAGATTGCTCACTCGGTTTTCGGTACCCGAAGAATTGTTTGGGCCATTGTCGATTAAGGCCTTGGAAGATGACCAATACCACCGCTTAACCGATCACTACTTACCCGCTGCTAGCATTGCTTTTATCGACGAAATTTTTAAGGCAAACAGTGCCATTCTTAATTCGTTGCTTACCATATTAAATGAAGGTGAATTTGATAACGGTACCCAGCGCGTCAAAGTACCTTTGATTTCAGTGGTAGCCGCTAGTAATGAACTGCCTAGTGAGGGTGAGTTAGAAGCCCTGTACGATCGATTTTTGGTGCGCTACCAAGTGCAACCTGTCTCAGAACATCAGTTTGAAAACCTGCTTACGCTTTCGTCAAACTCAAAAATAAAACTCATTGAGGGCGACAAACTTAACCCGGCGGTAATAGAAGATATTCAGTGCCAAGCCCAAGCTATTGTGCTGCCAACCGACATCATTCAACTGTTACACGCAGTACGCGATTATCTCAGTCAGAATAACCAATATATTTCAGACCGACGCTGGCGGAAAATTGTCAAACTGTTAAAGGTATCGGCCTTTACCAATGGCCAGAAGCAGGTATCGATATGGGATTGTTCACTGCTTCAACATTGTCTGTGGAATAGCCCAGAACAAAAACAAGCACTGAACGAATGCTATGAGTCCCATTTGGGTTTGGGAACTGGTTTTTACCCAGAACGTTTAGAAAAACTTATTTCAACGTGGGAAGCCTCACTTAAAGCCGATAAAGAAAGCGAAGTGCAGCGCGTAGATAACCGAGGACACAAACTATATCTAGATCAAAAGCAACAAGCCACAACAGAGAAAAAATTCGTTGAATGGCAATGCAAAGACAATGAGCATTTGTACGTTGCCCCGCAAGGACAAGAAGATCTTGCTGATGATGCAATAGGGTATAGCCGTAAGGAATTACAGGAACAATTTTTTGATTCGCACTACAAGCAAACTCATATTGATGGGCGCTGGCAGCATATTGATGAATACGTTCGTTACCCTGAGAACCGGCTGATGTTAGAACGAATGAACCCAGAATATATGGAGCCAGCTAAACATACGGACCGGTTTGTCGAAAACCGAGTCAATGAATTGTCTTTGCTTCAAGCTGACCTTAAGGAACAAAAAACCAGTTTGAAGGCATTTCTTGATTCTGCCCGGCTACACATTGTTGAACACCTTTGGATAGATTCATCATTCAAAACAACTGCCGTTGAAAACCTTGAACAATCTCAGCAACAAATTAGTAATTTAGCTTCACGTATTGATGCCGTGATTGCAGGCTATGGAAACTTACCTCGCGTTAACTAGCTTGACTTGACGAACTAAAATATCCTTTTTTAATACACCCCACCATTTTTTATTAGCCCCTAGTTTAATTTCAGCCAATCACTGATCGATCCGTCACTATGTCACTAGCGCGATTCGAACAAAAATTTTCACTGCTTGATCAGCTCCCTGATGCGTTATACGCCGCTATTGTAACTCATCATCATGGAGATCTAGTCTCGCGGGTTGAAGGCATCATGGTGTGGCGTGAAGCGTTGTTAGTGGGCGAACTCCCCGAAGAGCAGTCACTCAATTGGCCTTCGAAAAAACTCGCTAGAAGTTTACTCATGCGGTTAGAGACATTAGAGCTTGCTTCATTGTGCTATCAGCAAAGCGAATTAACCGACAGTATTTTGTTGGATATCTGCGAAGGTATTACCTCCGGCGAAGAATTTTATTCGTATAAACCCGATGGCGATGTAGATAAGCTCGCACAACGCCAAAATATTCGCGATAAAAATTCTTCATTTAAAGATGAAGAAGGCATTGCCGATCACGTCGAAAATACTGCCTCGGATATTGGCCGAGATCAAGACCGAGATGAAAATCCAGATAAAGATTCAAGCGCAGATCAAAACCATCAAAATGGTTCGAATAATCCTTCAGAGCTTCGCTCTAAGTCAGCGTCCTTTGGAACTGATCAAAGCTCTTCTATAAATGAAGCCGAGGGCGAGGGTGAGGGTGAGAGTAGCGTACAAGCTACGCAAGTAGGTAACACGCAACGAGAACCCGCTTCACTACCTGCTGGCAACGGCGAAGCCATTCCGAGCGATCATACCGGTGCAGATGCATATTCGGGGCAGGGCAGTTCTTTAGACCAAAACCAAGCGCTTGAACTAGAGGCCGCTCAACAGCAGTTGCCACAGGCTACCGAAGCTGACTCAGCAAACCTTGACGCGACTCTTGGCGTACAGCAAAGCAGCACTGAAAAGGCTCTTGAAAGCGACTGGCAATATCTGGCTGAAAACTGGCGCGACCTTTCAAAAATTTATAAAGACCTCCCTGGTTTGTTTGGTTCGGGTTGGGATCTCACCGCTGGTCAGCTTCAATCTGGCGAATGGCGCTCTATCCTTGAGTACCAAAAAAGACTTCAAGATACTCCAGAGTTAAAAAAAATAGTAGATGCTTTAGGCCGTAACAACAAGCCGGAAATTGCTCGAGCGAATAGTCAAAACCAAAAACTCGGTAGCGGTAAACGTTACGATGAAATAGTGACACCTTTGGCCATGATGGAAGCCGGTGGTATTGAGCGAAGCGATTCACTCACGCGGATGCTGCCGGCAGAGTCTGCGTTGCTGGGGCACCCCCGGCTAAAAATGTTATGGCATGCAAAGCGTGCTGAGCATTTGTTATTAAGTTATCAATACAGCGGTTTAATGCTTGATGAAACCCAGGCGGCGTTAGCTTCAAAAGTTGATGACAGTACTCAGAATAATAAAAGTGCCGATGGAGCAGGGCCGGTCATTGTTTGCCTAGATACTTCAGGTTCAATGCAGGGTGAGCCTGAACAAATTGCCAAGGCTGTTTGTTTGGAGGCTGTACGAATTGCTCGAATAGAAAAGCGTGATTGTCATATTTATTCTTTTGGCAGTACTGATGAGCTCATTGAATATTCCTTTACCGCTAATTCGAAGAATTTATCTGATTTATTCGAGTTCTTGAAATATTCCTTCCATGGCGGTACAGATCTTTGTCAGCCACTTAATATTGCGTTGCAAAAGCAGCAACAACAGCGATGGCTAGACGCAGATATTTTGCTTGTCAGTGATGGTCGTTTTCCGGTTCAATTTGAAATGTTTCAACATATTTCGACGTTGAAAAAAACTCAAGGATTACGTATCCATGGGATATTACTAGGCAATTGGCGTGGAAAAGCAATGGATGCACTTTGTGACCCCATGCATCGGTTTATTGATTGGAGTTAAACCTTTTTTGGAATAAACAGTTTTGCCTCCATTAAATATCAGGCAATAAAAAAGGCCGCTAATGAGCGGCCTTTTTTAGTTCAGTAATTGTGAAATTACTTAATGAACAACATTTCTTGATACTTAGGCAGTGGCCAAAGTTCATCAGCAACTTCTGCTTCAAGTGCATCTGCGTGACTACGCACTTCTAACATTGCGGGGCAGATATTATTTGCGCAATGTTGTAAGTGGTCTTCAGTAGAGCTAAAGCCTTCGGTTTCCAGTGCTGCAGTCAGTGCGGCAACTGCAGCCATCATTGCGTTAGTTTCTTGCGCAACTTTAACTGCAACAGAGTTATCCATATCAATACCAAGTTCTGCCATGCCGGTGTTGGTCATCGATAAATCGCTGAGGTAACGAATAGCAGCAGGGTAGATTGCAGTTTTAGCCAGGTCAATGGTTAGCTTGGCTTCAACGTCAATGGCAAGAACATATTGCTCAGAATAAACTTCAAAGCGGCTGTTTAGCTCGGTTGGGCTAAGTACGCCAGTGCTCTCAAATAGTTCAATAACTTCTGGAGAGCGGTATGCGGGAAGCGCATCGGCAGTGGTTGGGATATTCTTCAAACCACGATCTTCAACAGCAGCACGATGCCACTCTTCAGAGTATCCGTCACCACCAAATACTGCTTGGCCGTGATCGTCCATTAATGATTTAAGCGTCGCGATGACTGCAGCGGTTTGATCTTTTCCGCTGGATAGTTGCTTCTCTAAATCGGTAGCGATCCACTCAAGAGAATCTGCCAGCATCGTGTTCATGGCGATTAAAGGCCCGTGAACAGAAGCTTGTGAACCTACGGCGCGGAACTCAAAACGGTTGCCGGTGAAAGCAAAAGGAGACGTCCGGTTACGATCGCCTGGATCACGTTCGAAATTAAGGATTTGGTCAAGACCAAGATCCATTTTTCCACCAGAAATAGAGGAAGTGATTTGTCCTGTTTGGATATCGGCGAATACTTTTTCAAGCTGCTCACCAAGGTATACAGAAAGAATCGCTGGTGGTGCTTCGTTAGCGCCAAGGCGGTGGTCGTTACCCGCAGAAGCGATAACTGCACGCAGTAATGGCCCATATTTGTGAACGCCACGAATAACCGCGCCACAGAACAACAAGAAGTTGAGGTTTTCGTGTGGAGTTTTACCAGGATCTAGCAGGTTACCCTGTGTAGAGTTGCCCACCGACCAGTTTACGTGCTTGCCTGATCCGTTAATACCTGCAAAAGGTTTTTCGTGCAGTAAGCAGAGAAAGCCATGACGTTTGGCTGTACTTTTTAGCAGTGTCATCATTTGTTGTTGATGATCTGCTGCTACGTTGGCATTTTCGAAGTAAGGCGCAATTTCAAACTGGCCAGGTGCTACTTCGTTGTGGTGTGTTTTTGCTGGAATGCCAAGGCGATACAGCTGGTCTTCGAAATCTTGCATGAAGACTTGAACTCGGGCTGGAATAGCACCGAAGTAGTGATCGTCAAACTCTTGGCCTTTAGCAGATGGCGCACCAAACAAAGTACGGCCAGCCAACAGTAAGTCAGGACGCGCATTTGCGAAGTTTGAATCAATCAGGAAGTATTCTTGCTCTGCACCACAGCTTGAATTTAAAGTGGCGATATCGGTTTCGCCCATTAAAGACAGTACTTTTTGTGCTGCATTGTTCATTGCGTCATTAGAGCGCAACAGAGGGATTTTCTTATCGAGTGCTTCGCCAGTCCATGACATGAAGACACTTGGGATCATTAACGTAGCGCCGTTATCGGTATGGATTACATACGCAGGGCTAGTTGGATCCCATGCGGTGTAACCACGAGCAGCGTTGGTGGCTCGAATGCTGCCATTAGGGAAAGAAGAACCATCTGGCTCGCCTTTGATCAGCAAGCTACCGGTGAATTCTGTGATCGCTCCGCCATCGGTATTGCTGATGATGAAACCATCATGTTTTTCAGCCGTTGCGTTGGTCAGAGGGAAGAAAATATGAGAGAAAAACTTGGCGCCTTTTGCCATGGCCCAATCTTTCATGGCTGCAGCAATGATATCTGCAGTGGCAGCATCTAGAGGTTTACCGGTTTGTACTGTCTTCTTAACCGCTTTAAATGCGTTTTTAGCGAGCGCTTCTTCCATTGTATCCAGATTGAATACGTCGGTTGCCCAAATCTTGCTGAGGGGCTCGGTTTTTTCGGTTTCAATGGGTGTGCGGTTTGTTATTTGGTATATCGCCTGGGCGCGAGATTCGCTTCCGGTCATTGCTGTGTCCCTCTATAAATAGGATCGTTTTTTAGTTTGGATGTATCGATATTCGTTTGCTGAATGCGGTCCCCACGAGCAGTTGCGCGCGTTTCGTCAATCAAACAATTGTAAAATGATATTCAGTCCAGCTCTTATAAGCAAATACCATACCGCTTATCGGTTTAGTGGCAATAACTTACTAACGTTATCGCAGGGGTGTTTGATGATAATTGCAGGGGGTCTTTAGAGCGATTGCAGGCCAAAATGCCAGCTGCTAGAGCCGTGCTGGTGCGTGACGCACAATATAGGTGCGGCCTGACGTATGCGCTTGTGCGCTTTGCATGAGTGAGCTGAATAAACGGTGTTGTAAATGATTCAATATGAACCGAGCGATCATCGCGAAGTTGGATGATCGCCCGGTTCCAAAAATCCATTACATGCAATAAAAAGCCAATTTGTTGCCGTCTAAATCGCGGACATATCCGAAGTTGGCTCCGCCGTCGCCTCGCGGACCAGGTGCGCCTTCATCGGTTGCACCAAGTTCTACTGCTTTGGCATGAAGCTTTGTGACCGCCTCTGGATTCTCAACTGACAGAGAGATCATCGCGCCATTACCAGGGGTAGATGGCTGCTCGTCAAAGGGTGTGATGATGCCAAACATTGGGTTGCCGGGTTTGTTGGTCCACATGATGAGACGGTCTGTTGCCATTGCGCGCTGCGCACCTAGTTCTGCGAACAGCGCATCGTAGAATTTTCCAGCGCGTTCGAGGTCGTTAGTACCTATAGTTGTGTATCCAATCATTTTAAATTGCCTTTATTATGGTTGTTTATCAGTCGGTTATCATTGTATTGATAGTGCTTGAATTATGTTTTGAAACGGTAGTGCTGGCCATCTCGAATCAGATGCCCGCCGGTTGGTAACGCAAAATGCGTGCCCAAAACAAGTGTCGACCCATTGAAGTCAGCCATGAATTTAAGCCGGCTCTGAGCCGCGACATCACCATCCGTATCTGCAATATCGAGCCAAAACGGCCGTGCAAATTGCACGGGGTGGTGAAACAGATCGCCGGTGATAACAGCGCGTTCGTTGCCGCTGGTAATGAGTACGCTTACATGCCCTGGTGTGTGACCCGGAGTCGGTATTAACTGAACACCTTCGGTCACTTGGTGGTTGGTGTCTACTAAGTCAATTTGATCGGATTCGATAATCGGTAATATTGAATCATTCTTAGCTTCGGGCCCGAAGGGGTCTTCTTCATCTTTCCAGAAATCCCATTCTGTTTTTGCAAACAGGTAGCGTGCGTTATCGAAGGTGGGTATCCATTTTCCGTTAACGAGCATGGTGTTCCAGCCAACATGGTCGACATGAAGGTGGGTGCAAAGCACAGTATTGATCGCTTCTTTTGGCGCACCGCGAGCAGTTAATTGCTCTAGAAAGTCACCTTGAAGTTCGTTCCACATGGGCATCGCGCGAGGCTTATCGTTACCGATGCAGGTGTCTACCAAAATCTTCATGGTTGGCGTTGTGATTAAAAACGCGTGAATCGACAGCGGGATCGTATTGTCATCATTTAAGAAATGAGGCTTAAGCCAGTCATGCATGGGTTCCATGTTTTCCGGTGTGGCTTCTGGGAGCAGCATGGTAGGGTCCATGGGACTTACCATTTCTGGTACCCGCTCGATGGTGATATCGCCGATTTTCCAACTAGACATAGTGTGCCCTTATTATTATTGACTAGGATGATATTTTGGAGACTTAGGTTATATTTAAAACTTTGGGAGTACTAGCATTCAACGGATTATTTATCAGCGGTGAGGTGAATGAATATTCATGTAAAATGCTGTTTTTTATTTCGGATGATTGCTTTCAAATGAGCGGATCACAACGCATAGCCATTTTTGTTGATGTACAGAACATCTATTACACGACACGTCATGCTTACGCTCGGCAGTTTAATTACCGGCGTTGCTGGCAACAGATCAGCCAGCAGGGTGAAATAGTTTCAGCGCTGGCCTACGCCATTCACAAAGGCGATGACCGGCAGATGAAGTTTCAAAACGCGTTAAAACACATTGGTTTTACGGTAAAGCTTAAACCTTATATTCAGCGCAGTGATGGTTCAGCAAAGGGTGACTGGGATGTTGGTATAGCCATTGATGTTATGGATATAGCGCGTGATGTAGACAGGGTGGTGTTGCTGTCCGGCGACGGTGATTTCGATATGTTGCTCAGCAAAGTGAGCAATGATTATTCGGTACATACGCAGGTATACGGTGTTCCCGCGTTAACCGCCAATTCGCTTATAGAGGCCGCAGATACCTTTAACCCTATTCTTGAAGACCTGCTGCTCTAACCTGCTGTTCATAGATAGCAGCCGCTTCAACCACGCTGTAATCCCCCTCACAAAGTGAAATTGTTTCCATGAAATCAGTATTAGGCGCGATGCCCCCTCAGCAGTTTCTTGAGCAATATTGGCAGAAAAAGCCGTTATTGATCCGCGGAGCCTTACCTGGGTTTGTATCACCCATCACACCGGACGAATTGGCAGGGCTTGCCTGCGAAGAAGAGGTTCAAAGTCGTTTGGTGGTAGAAAAAGGTTTCGAACACCCGTGGCAAGTTGTGTACGGGCCGCTGAATGATGAAGTTTTTTCAACCTTACCTAAAACCCACTGGACACTGCTGGTTACAGATATCGAAAAGCACCTACCGGAGCTGGCATCCATCACGGATCAGTTTCGTTTTATACCGGATTGGCGCGCGGATGACTTAATGGTGAGTTATGCACCGCAAGGAGGGTCCGTTGGTCCGCATTGGGATAATTACGATGTCTTTTTGTTGCGAGGGCGAGGGCACCGTCGTTGGCAAATCAGTGATTTAAACGTCACTCAAGACAACTACATTGACGGCTTAGACCTACGTATTATGGAGCAGTTTACCGCTCAGGAAGACTGGGTGTTAGAGCCTGGGGATATGTTGTATATCCCACCACATATTGCCCACCACGGCGTGGCAGAGGACGACTGCATGACCTTTTCAATTGGGTTTCGTGCGCCTTCAGTGGCCGATATGCTGAGCTGCTATAGCGACAGCCGGATAGACGGCTTGAGCGAGTCCAACCGCTATGAAGACCCTGGCTTAAAGCTGCAAAGTCATTCAGGCGAAATTGACGCTTGCGTCCTGAAAGATATTCAAGCCTTGCTGCTCAAGCAGTTTCAGCAGTCGCCCACGCAATTTGCACGCTGGTTTGGTGGTTACGCGACCATGACTCAAACCCAGTTACGTGACGCGCCAGAAAAGCCCATGGATACCTTTACGCAGTGGCAAACTAAGTTTGACCAAGCCGGCGGTATCTTACGTAGTACCCATAGTAAATTTAGCTATATACGTACGACGCCAGAGCTTGTAGCTCTCGAAGAAGCCACCTTGTTTGTAGATGGCGACTGCTTCGATGTTAGCTTGGATTTTGCCCAGTGGCTTTGCGGTGAACGTTTAATAAGTACCTTTTCGGTGCCGCCAGATCAGATCTCAGCAACGCAGACCAACGTGCTCATCGAGCTTTATAACCAAGGGTCCATCTATTTTGCCGATGAAACTTCGAACTGAGCAGGTAACGTGGCAAGACAGCAGGGCGCTATTAGCCACTATCCGGGTTGAAGTGTTTGTGCATGAGCAGGGCGTACCTATCGATGAAGAATGGGATGCTTTGGACGAAGTAAGCCGGCACTGGCTGGTGTATGAGCCAGAGCAAAAAACTATTGCTACCGCACGGCTTACACCCAATGGCCAAATAGGCCGAATGGCAGTGCTTGCGGCACACAGAAGCAAAGGGGTTGGCTTTGATCTGTTGCAGGTGGTGGTTAACGAAGCCAGGTTGCATTTTGATCAGGTTTACTTACATGCCCAATCCCACGCTATTGGTTTTTATCAACGGGCGGGGTTTGTTGCCCATGGGCCAGAATTTGAAGAAGCGGGCATCATGCACCAAAAGATGCTTTTGGTATTTTGAATCTAAGTACCCTGGGTTGGCATTGGAGCAGTACGCAACATAAAATTCCCGGTGCTTTCTTTGACGACAAATAGACCGGCGGCTATATTTTTGTCGGGCGTCTGTTTCTTAGAATGTCATGAACAGTCATGAACAGTCATGGAAAGTCAGGACGACCATCGTCAAGTATTGATTGCCAATGCCAATGCCACGGAAGGCAAGAGAAGGCAAGAGAAGGCAAGAGAAGTCTATATTTGTTTGAACGGTATGTAACCACGCGTGTAATTTGTACGGTTAGGTGTAACCAAACTGTAACAAACCCAGATTAGACTGCATCGCATGATAAATTCAGTAGAAGCCAGTGCTCAGCAGCGCCGCAGAAACCTGCTAGATCGTCTCGCTGCAGGCGTCATTGCTGCCGGTGGGATTTGGGTCATCCTAATCATTGTACTGCTGTTTTTTTACTTACTGGCTGTCGTTGCGCCTATCTTCAAATCAGCCAGTATGGCGCAACAAGCGCAATACTCCACACCCGCCATTCATCATGGCGTCAGCGTTTATCTTGCTATCGAAGAAAGTAAACAACTGGCTGTTCGGGCTACTCCAAACGGAACGTTTATCTTTTTTGAGCTGACGTCTGGAACGCCTACCTATACCTATCACCTTGATTTGCCACCCCAAGTAACCGTCGATTCAATCGCACAAGCGGATGTTGATGGGCGCTTTCTTAATGTCAAACTCGATGATGACTCGATGATCATTTTAGAGATTGGCTACCGAGTTTCTTTTGATGACGAGCGCCGGGTTTTAACGCCGACCTTTTCATTTCCTTACGGCGAAGAGCCCATCACAATAGAACACAACCAGCAAAGCGACCACCGAGACTTGGTGATCACTGAAGATGCAGTCGTTGCTGTGGTATCAAACCGCAACAACCGAACCGTATCTGTGGCGTTTTTTGAAGCCGAAGAAGGCGATGAACTCGCTGACCCCGACCAAGTATCGCAATTCGAAGCACCATTTGATATTGATTACCAAATGGTAGATGGGCAAGCACGCTGGCTTTATTTGGCGAATCGGTCTGGCCAGGTCGCCTTATATGACTTGAACGATGCAGAAGACCCGGTACAAGTGGCAAATATCGCGCTATTAAATGGCGGCGCTGAAGCGGTAGTTATGCAGCCATTGCTCGGTGGTAGTTCAATCTTAATAGGCGATCAATTCGGCAATATTTACCAATATTCAATAACACGTGATAAGCAAAATCAGTACAGCTTGGCACGGTATCGAAGTTTTGAGTTAGATTCCAGCGTTCAAGTCATTCTGCCTGAAGACCGAAGAAAAGGTTTTATTGGGATTAGTGAGCAAGGGACGCTTTCGGTTTTTCATACCACTGCAGAGCAAAACTTACTTTCGGTTTCGTTAGGTTTTGACGCGCGTTATAACAACGAGCTGCACGCTCTAAGCACCTATTCACCGCGTTCTGACCGGTTGTTACTTGAAACCAATGGTAATATTAGGGTTTATGAAATCGATAATCATCACCCCGAGATTTCTTGGTCTTCGTTATGGAACGAAGTTTGGTACGAAGGTTATGAAAGCCCAGAATATATTTGGCAATCTTCCTCGGCAGATAACGACTTCGAGCCAAAATTCAGTTTAATACCACTATCGTTTGGTACCTTAAAAGCAGCGTTTTACGCCATGATGTTCGCCACACCGCTGGCAATATTTGGGGCCATTTTTACCGCGTACTTTATGGCTCCGGCCATGCGGGCCTGGGTTAAACCCAGCATTGAAATCATGGAAGCTTTACCCACTGTGATTTTGGGTTTTTTGGCAGGTCTGTGGCTTGCGCCTTTGGTTGAAGACAATCTGCTGGCGGTCGTTAGCGTGTTTCTTATTATGCCTTTTGAACTGATATTTTTTGCTTGGCTTTGGCACATTTTACCGCATTCGCTTACCCGCCGAATCCCTGATGGGTGGCAAGCTGCGGTGTTAATCCCAGTCATTATTGTGTTTGTTTGGGTGGCATTTGCTGTCTCTCCCTTGGTTGAGCAGGCCATTTTTGGTGGCGACCTTAAAGGCTGGATGCGAACCACACTTGGAATCAATTACGACCAACGAAACTCGCTTGTGGTGGGTTTAGCTATGGGGCTGGCGGTGATTCCAACCATATTTTCAATTACTGAAGATGCCATATTTAGTGTGCCAAAACACTTGACCCAAGGCTCTTTAGCGTTAGGGGCCACGCCATGGCAAACCCTAACAAGAGTGGTAATTCTTACCGCTAGTCCCGGTATTTTTTCTGCAGTGATGATTGGCTTGGGCCGCGCCGTGGGTGAAACCATGATCGTGCTTATGGCAACCGGGAACACGCCGTTGATGGATTTCAGTGTGTTTCAGGGGATGCGTACTCTTTCGGCAAATATTGCGGTTGAGCTGCCCGAAACAGAAGTAGACAGTAGCCATTATCGAGTGCTGTTCCTTGCTGCGTTGGTACTGTTTGCAGTGACCTTTTTCTTTAACACCATTGCAGAAGTTGTTCGTCAAAACCTTCGAAAAAAATACGGAAACTTGTAAATGAGTCTCACGACAAACAACCAGCAATCTGCTTTTGCCCATTGGTGGAAAAGTGGTAACCCAATGATCTGGATCAATGCTGGCGCGGTTTCGATTAGTTTGATTATGGTTTTTGGTCTGTTGGGGCTTATTGCCGCACGCGGTGGCGGTCACTTTTGGCCTAAAGATGTGTTGTCTATCGAATATAAAACGATTGACGGCAAGCTTTCGACAATCGTTGGGGAATTAATTGATACCGATGTGATATCCAAACTGAGATATGAAGAATCAACCGGTCAAACGCTTCCTAAGGAGCTGCGTGAAGTTGAGCGCTGGATGATTAAAGTTGGGAATCGTGACCAAAACGGTGCGGATTTCAAATGGGTATCGAAATTTGAAATCCAAAAACTTGGTAAGCCCTCGTCAGTGGTCGCAGTGGAGCGAATGGAGTGGGGAACGTTGTTTGGCGAGTTAAAGTCAATTTCTGAAAACGGCGTTGATATGGCGTCACACACTGACCTTTGGTCCGAGCTTCATCACCGTCTTGATAGAACCCTTGAATTACGGGACCTCATTCGTCAATTAGAAAAATCTGAGATAGGGCGGGTTAACTACGTTCTGGAAAAACTGCGGCTTGAGCGCCGAACTTTGGAACTAGATGGAACTGAGACCGCCGAAAACCTTAGAGAAATAGCTGCCAAAGAACGGCACCAACAAGAAATATATAAAGTTATTCAGCGCAAATTAGAGGTGCTCAATCAGCAGATAAAGCGCGACAAGGCGAAATTTGAAATCATTAACGAAGGGCACTCACAGATTGTTGAGCTACCCTTTGCGGTTATTGTTGGGGCCATTAAGCCAAACGTTATGAATGCTGGCGAAAAGTTGATTCAGTATTTTATTAACCTTTATCACTTCTTTATGGACGACCCCCGGGAGGCCAACACCGAAGGGGGTATTTTTCCAGCTATTTTTGGCACCGTCATGATGGTGTTATTGATGACAGTTTTAGTCACGCCATTTGGTGTGATCGCCGCGGTGTATTTACGTGAGTATGCAAAACAGGGGCCTGTGATTAGAATTATTCGAATTGCAGTCAATAACTTAGCAGGTGTTCCTTCCATTGTTTATGGCGTATTTGGTTTGGGGTTTTTCGTGTATTTTTTGGGCGGAAACATTGACGATTTATTTTTTACTGCGGCTAAACCTGCGCCGACGGTAGGCACACCAGGCATTATGTGGGCAGCTTTAACCTTGGCCATCATGACGGTTCCGGTTGTTATTGTGTCTACAGAAGAGGGTTTAACGCGCATACCTCGGTCTATTCGCGAAGGAAGCTTAGCGCTGGGTGCAACACGATTCGAAACCCTTCGCAACGTTATTTTGCCTATGGCAAGCCCTTCCATTATGACCGGTGTGATATTGGCGATTGCACGTGCCGCTGGCGAAGTAGCACCCTTAATGTTGGTGGGCGTTGTAAAATTAGCACCGGATTTACCGATAGACGCAAACTTCCCCTTCGTGCATCTAGAGCGTAAATTTATGCATTTGGGGTTTCATATTTACGATGTGGGCTTTCAAAGCCCTAACGTAGAAGTGGCTCGGCCGCTGGTGTACGCAACCTCTTTTTTGTTGGTGCTGGTGATTATTTTTCTTAATCTTGCCGTGATTTTAATGCGCAATAAACTGCGAGAACGCTACCGGTCAATGGAAAATTGAGTGAATCATCACCTGATGCACAGCGACCCCTTACTTCAGATCAAAGAGACGGACTATACACATTGTTATGAATGGTAAAACGGTTGAAGAACGCTCATCTGTAGCTGCAAAACCAGCAAATATTTCTGTGAAGCTCGAAAACGCAGGAGTGTCTGGGCCTATGCTTGCAAATGAAACAATCAAAATTGAGGTTCGAGACCTCAATTTGTATTACAGCGACAAGCAGGCATTACATGGCGTAAGCATGGATGTGCCAGAAAAAAAGGTCACCGCTTTTATTGGCCCCAGCGGCTGTGGGAAATCCACCTTGTTGCGCTGTTTTAATCGAATGAATGACTTGGTTGATAGCGTTCGAATGGATGGCTCTATTCGTCTTTCAGGGCAGGATATATTTGAGTCAACCGTCGATGTTGCTGAACTTAGGCGTCAAGTCGGAATGGTTTTCCAGAAACCAAACCCTTTCCCCAAATCAGTCTACGAAAATGTCGCTTATGGACTAAGATTACAGGGTATAAAAAAAAGGCATGTACTGGATGAGCGGGTCGAATGGGCTCTTAAAAGCGCCGCTATTTGGGACGAAGTGAAGGATCGGCTTGATGATAATGCCATGGGTTTATCCGGTGGTCAGCAGCAACGCTTAGTGATTGCGCGAGCCATAGCCATTAAACCTGAAGTATTATTGCTAGATGAACCCGCATCAGCACTTGACCCGATATCAACTCTAAAGATCGAAGAGTTGATATATGAATTAAAATCCGATTATACGATTTTAATTGTTACTCATAACATGCAGCAGGCAGCCCGGGTTTCGGATTACACCGCGTTTATGTATATGGGTGATTTGGTTGAGTTTGATTCTACTAATCGAGTGTTTACTAACCCCAAAAAGAAACAAACAGAAGACTATATTACTGGCCGTTACGGCTAAGTTGCTGAATTGTAGTAGATGGCTAGAAGATTTCGAACCAGTTTAACCCCCCCCCGTTTTAAACCGCTATTTGGAGCCCTGCAGGTATGGACCATACTCACATTTCTGAACAGTTCAATACAGACCTAGAAACGGTGCAAACTCGTGTGCTGGCAATGGGTGGGTTAGTTGAGACGCAATTAAGGGATGCCTGCGAAGTGCTTGCGCACGGTACCGATACGCTTGCCGAGACGGTTTTAGAGACAGAGATTTTAGTCAATAAAATGGAAATTGAAATTGATGAACTGTGTACTCAGGTGATTGCTCGTCGTCAACCAACAGCAAGCGATTTGCGCCTCGTAACGGGGACTATAAAAACCATTACTGATTTGGAGCGCATTGGCGATGAGGCGGAAAAAATTGCTCGCTTAGGAATGGAAAACACTCGGCTTGAGCAATCAAATAACAGATACCCAGAAGTTCGGCACTTGGGTACGCATGTTCGCTCGATGTTACATGATGCACTCGATGCTTATGCGAGAATGGATCCTGACGCCGCCTTTAAAGTGCTTCAAGAAGATACGCAGGTAGATGAAGAATACGAAGCCATATTACGCCAACTCATTACATTTATGATGGAAGACCCGCGGGCTATTCGTCGTGCTCTCAATACAATGTGGGCAGTTCGTGCAATGGAGAGAATCGGTGACCACGCGACCAATATATGCGAATATATAATTTATTACGTCAAAGGCAAGGATGTCCGTCATACTACTCTTGCTCAAACCCAAAACGCTTTAGAGTAGAGTTTGATGCTGCTAGACCCTGATCATTTTAAGCCCTCCATCCCGCAAGATTCCCCGAACCCATTGTGGCAGCAATTAGCTGATCACAAGCAGGTGTTTGCCGGTACGACTATTGCCGAGCTATTCGAAAAAGACCCCCAGCGAGCCACCCAATTTAGTTTGAAAACAAGCGGATTACTGCTTGATTACTCAAAAAACCTTATCACCGAAACAACGCGAAATTTACTGGCTGAACTTGCTAGAAAAGCCGGTTTACGACCGGCCATTGAGGCGATGTTCAATGGTGATGAGGTTAACTGCACAGAGAATAGAGCTGCTCTTCACGTAGCCTTACGTGGCGGCTATAAAGGTGAGCAACACCTTAAAATAAACGCTGATATTCAAGATGTACAAGCTCGAATGCAGGCGTTTGTAACCCAGATAAAACAAAAAACATGGCTTGGTTATACCGGTAAGGCGATCACGGATATCGTTAATATCGGCGTAGGTGGTTCTGATTTAGGCCCTCGAATGGTGTATGAAGCCTTGAGGCCGTATCAAAGCCAAGAGATCAAAGTCCACTTTTTAGCCAATATCGATGGCAATGATTTTGTAAATATCGTGCATGGGTTGTCGCCAGAGACCACGCTATTTATAGTCGCATCAAAAAGTTTTACAACGCTTGAAACCCGCAAAAATGCCGAAGCTGCACGAGCTTGGTTTTTGGCATGCGGTGGGGCTGAATCTGATATCTCCCAGCATTTTGTGGCGGTCAGCAGCAATATAAAAGCTGCAGTAGAATTCGGTATAAACGAGCGGCAAGTATTTTCAATGTGGGATTGGGTGGGTGGCAGATACTCACTTTGGTCTGCAATTGGTTTGCCGTTGGCCCTGGGGTTGGGGTATGAGAACTACAAGGCGCTATGCTGCGGTGCCCACCAAATGGATCAACATTTCTTGACCGCAAAATTTGAGCAAAACATGCCCGTAATGATGGGTTTGTTAGAAATTTGGTATCAGAACTATTTTGGCGCGAACAGCCATGCGGTACTACCGTATGATGACAATCTTCGGCGCCTACCAGCGTACTTACAGCAATTAGATATGGAAAGTAACGGTAAGTCGGTCAACCGATCGGGGAAGGCGCTGGAGTACAGTACTGGAGCTGTTATTTGGGGTGCTAGTGGTACCAATGGCCAGCATTCGTTTCATCAACTATTGCATCAAGGTACACAATTAATACCAGTAGATTTTATCGTGCCTTTAAGAAGCAGTAATCCAATTTCAAACCATCATTCACTGTTGTTTTCTAATGCAGTAGCTCAGAGCCGGGCTTTGATGGTAGGAAAAACCCTTACAGAGGCGAAGGCTGAAATTACCGAGCAAGGCGCTGACTTGCAGCGCATCGAAGCATTAGCTCCGCATAAGACTATTTTGGGGAATCGACCTAGCAACGTGCTGTTGATGGATTCCGTGAATCCCGAAACGATAGGGTCGTTAATTGCTTTGTATGAACATAAAGTATACGTGCAAAGTGTTTTGTGGGATATCAACGCCTTCGATCAGTGGGGGGTAGAATTGGGTAAACAGTTAAGCCAGGCGATTATGGATCAAATGGAAGAAACAGAACGAAACCTTGATTTTGATGGCTCGACTAATACATTGATTCAGCGCTTTCGTAGCGGTACTCTCTAGCTGGTTTTGGACGCGATCATTTATACCCGTTGCGGGTCGCAACCGTGTTCCGAATAAAATTTTATGATGTACAGAATGTGTAGAAAATAAAAAAGTATGGCTTCTTTGCGATATGCAGTATCCGGATTAATCGCTGTTTTGTTGTTGGTTAATACCAACTCTGGGTTAGCTTCTCCGTGGACTAATACGCAAGATGTACGTTTACGTCTTGCTCTGCAACAACTTAACGATTCTGGCGTCACGAACATACCCATGACTAGTTGGCCCATTCATTGGGCTAACGTAGAACGAAGCCTCAAGAGCCCTAATATCGATAAGACGGCTCGTGATTTAAGTCAATCAGTGCAGACTTCTTTACGGTATGTACATGCAGAACTGGCAAAAACTCGGAAGATTCCTTCCAGGTCACTAAAAGAAAATACTCAGATTGGTTTGGCGCTAGGAAGTACTACTGGTCTATTTAAATCATATGGCGATAATTCTAATCAGCAACAAGATGCGACAATCGAAGCATCGACTCATTGGCAGAATGATACGGTTGCTATCGGTATTAACGTTCAGTATTTATCAAACGCTGAAGATCACAAAAGATTCCGACTCGATGGCTCCTACGTGGCTATGACAATCGATAATTGGGGTTTGTCGCTCGGCGCGACTAACCGATGGTGGGGTCCAGGATGGCAATCGAGTTTGATTTTATCGAACAACGCGAGACCAATTCCTGCTATCACATTAAGTCGTATCGTTTCTCATGCGCCACAATCGGCATGGTTTAGCTGGATCGGGCCTTGGCATTTTAGTTCGTTTTTGGGGCAGCTGGAGGGTTCACGATTTATTCCCGAGGCAAAATTGCTTGGCCTACGATTTAGCTTTAAACCGCTACTGAGTTTAGAGCTAGGCTTTTCTCGCGCCGCACAATGGGGTGGGGTGGGGCGTCCCGAATCCCTTGTTGAATTGGGTAAAGTTCTCATCGGGAAAGATGAAAACGTGATTGGAGGTGAAGGACCCGGTAATCAACTTGGAGGCTTTGATGCACGCTACTCTTGGGCGATGAATACATTAGCGATGGCAGGCTATGGTCAGTTAATTGGTGAAGACGAAGCAGGGTTATTACCGTCAAAGTATATTTATTTGGTAGGGTTAGAGGTTTTTGGTATTGCTATCGATCACAATTTTTTGGGTTTGTTTTTAGAATACTCAGATACGATGTCGGGCCGGATCGTACAAAATGAGCGTCCAAACGTTGCCTATGGGCATAGCGTATACCAAAGCGGATATCGGTATAACAATAGAGCGATAGGTAGCACCTACGATAACGACTCACGTAGTGTAACCTTAGGTGGCGTGCTGACCAATAAAGCTGGTAGCGTATGGACGGCATCTATAAGTCAGTTGGATTTGAACACCGATAACGTTGCTAGCAGCAACCAAGTTTCGAAAACACATCACAAATTACAACACGTATCGATTAATTGGGAAGCTGATATCTTGAAGGCCAGGCTGAATTTGGGCCTGCAGTGGAGTTCGACAATACCGAATACAAACCTAGTAGGGGCTGACCGTTTTGGTTTGTATGCAAGCGTTGATTACTACCCTTAATGTGTTTGAATGCGGTTACGAATAATTCCTACCACGACACCCTCAATAGATAAATCTTGATGTTCTAAATCTACTGTGATGGTATTGAACTCGGGGTTTTCCGGGTCGAGGTAAACGATGTGGCCGTTTTGTCGGAATCTCTTTACGGTGACCTCATCTTCGATTCGCGCCACTACGATTTGCCGGTTAAACACATCTACACGGCGCTGAATAGCCAGTAAGTCCCCGTCTAAAATTCCTGCATCACGCATGCTCATACCTTGAACGCGTAGCAAGTAATCTGCTCTATCTGCAAACATTCCTCTGTC
>JAESUM010000056.1 GCA_016763075.1 Pseudomonadales bacterium | reverse complement strand
GTGGAAACCGCGTAACCACACGCCCATCGTTTTTATTGTCCAGTAAGTCCTGTGCAATAATTTTTTGAATAAAATGACTTGGGGTTGGTGCAGGTGTATCGCTCATGAATGTCCGCTGTTTGTTTGTGTGAAAAAATCAGGCTAACGCGTTGATTTAATCGGATTAATTGATGGCTCTGTTGATGACCAAAGATATGGCCGACACTGTATCGAAAGGTCTTAAATAAGTAAATAATTCAGGCTGTGATCAGACAACAATCAAAGCCTCTTGTGCAGTACACCTTGCATGACGCTCGTTGCCGCTACCTGCAATCAAACACACCATAGATTTCACATCCGACAAAAACTGTCAGGTTTCTTTACAACTTGTCACATCAAACAGAATATAAATATCTATCTCATTGATAAAAAACCAATTATATAAACTGGCACGCTATATGCTTATGATCAAATATCATCCAAAGCAAGAATATAAACTCCATTTCGAGAACCTAATCATTATGCAAAAGCACCTAAACATTATTGCACTGCTCACACTACTTACTGTGGGACTATCTGCACCAGCCAGCGCTACGCTCTTGCTGACCACCTATGGTTCAGGCGTTGCGACTCCAAGCACAATTGGTGGCTATGCGATGACTGATTTCGCCGTGACCAATATCGGTGGTGGCACCGGTGGTAACACGTCAAACGTCGCATCTCCCATTAGCGGCATGCTCGAATTTATAGATATCAGCAATGCATCGGCTACGTTAGGCCGTAATTTAGCCGATAGCGTTGCCTGGTGGAACAATGGCGAATCCAATAATTACGATATATTCACCACTAGCTTACATCTCGTTACGATTATTCTTCCGACAAACACCTACGCGTTTTCTTTTAATGTTGGCGCAAATCTGTCGACCACCCGTAACAATGCCTGGCTAACCGCAACAGAAACCAACGGTGCTGGTATCAGCAGCCGTTACAATTTCAATGTAAACAGAACCAATACACCGGGTTTTGGTATTTACGTCGACAACAGCAATGGCAACTGCTCAACCCTAAGCTCAGTGACCATCGACCCGCACTATTGGGGTGTTGGTAACTTTTCAATCAACCAAAACCCAACCAGCTGCGAAGTACCAGAGCCACCATCACTAGCCCTGATTGCTTTAGGCCTGGTTGGTTTTCGAATTGCACAGCGCCGAGTTGCGCAGCACAAAGTTAAGACGTAATTCACTAGCGTTACCCACAACAATACGCATGCAAATGGTAAGCCGCTCACACGAGCGGCTTTTTTGTGCACAGCTAAACTTTAACGTACAGTCAAATTACCAACCTTGCTTGCCGCACAATGTTCGAAGACGGCTGAAATTTGATACAATATTCGGTCTCGAAAAATTATATCGCTGATTTTAAAAACCGCTGGACTAAAGCCTGCGTCGCCCATCAAACGGCATAACATTCACCCAACCCATAAGTGCTCATGCCAAGCCCCAAAAACAGCCTAAACGACTGCCAAATTCAACTCATAGATTCACCCATAGGTATTTTTAAAACATACTGGCGTGGGGATCTGTTGTGTCGTTTAGAGTTTTCTGACTTGCCGAAATTTGTACTTACTGAACAACATAATCCTCTAGAGCCCTGCTCTGCGGGCTGCACAACACTGCAGCAAGAGCTTGAGCAATACTTTTTGGGCAAACTGACTCACTTTAAAACCCGCACTGCACCCCAAGGCACCCCATTCCAAAAATCTGTCTGGCAGCAACTCACCCAAATACCCTACGGTCAAACCCGCAGCTACGGCGAAGTAGCGCGCATGGTTGGCAATCCAAAAGCCGCCCGTGCCATTGGAATGGCCAACAACCGCAACCCTATTCCAGTGTTATTTCCCTGCCACCGAGTCATTGGCGCAAAGGGTGACCTGGTAGGATTTGGTGGCGGCCTCGACCGAAAAACACACCTGTTAGAGCTCGAAAAAAACGCTCGTATTAACTGCTAAATGTAATCAAAACCATGTCAAAAACATTTACCCTCGTTTCCAAGTTCGAGCCAGCCGGCGACCAACCTACCGCTATCGCGCAACTGTGCGAAGGGCTCGAAGCAGGGCTTGCGTATCAAACACTGCTGGGAGTAACCGGCTCGGGTAAAACCTTTACCATTGCCAATATCATTGAAAAACTTCAACGCCCGGCAATGGTGATTGTTCATAACAAAACCCTTGCAGCCCAGCTATACGGTGAGTTTAAAGAGTTTTTCCCGAATAACTCTGTCGAATATTTTGTTTCCTATTACGACTACTACCAACCCGAGGCCTACGTACCTGCTTCGGATACCTTCATCGACAAAGATTCCGCAGTTAACGAGCATATCGAGCAGATGCGGCTGTCGGCAACCAAAGCCTTAATGGAGCGTAAAGACACACTGGTAATTGCTACGGTATCGTCCATTTACGGCCTCGGTGACCCAGAGTCCTATTTTAAAATGGTGCTGCATCTTGATCGTGGCGACCAAATAGACCAGCGTACTATTTTGCGGCGTCTGGCGGATCTTCAGTACACCCGTAACGACATCGAACTACAGCGCGCCACCTACCGCGTACGTGGTGACGTTATTGATATTTTCCCAGCGGAATCAGAAAAAAACGCCGTGCGCGTAGAGTTATTCGACGACGAAATTGAAAACATTCGCTACTTCGACCCATTAACCGGCGAAGTACTGCGAAGCGTGCCCAGGGCTACTATTTTCCCTAAATCGCACTACGTTACGCCACGCGATAAATTGCTCAAAATGATCGACGAAGTGAAAGAAGAGCTCGACGACCGGCTTAAAACTTTACGCGATAACGACAAACTGGTTGAAGCTCAACGATTAGAACAACGCACCCGCTATGACTTAGAAATGATCCAAGAACTCGGGTTTTGCTCAGGTATCGAAAACTACTCGCGCTATCTTTCTGGCCGCACACCCGGGGACCCACCCCCTACCCTGTATGACTATTTACCAAAAGATGCCTTGCTGATCATCGATGAATCCCACGTTACCATCCCGCAAATTGGAGCCATGTACAAAGGCGACAGATCACGTAAAGAAACCCTGGTTGAATACGGGTTTAGGCTGCCCTCAGCGCTTGATAACCGGCCACTGCGTTTTGATGAATGGGAAAGTGGCGCACCGCAAACCATCTTTGTTTCTGCGACTCCTTCAAAATATGAAGAAGAGCATCAAGCGCGTGTCGTCGAGCAAGTAGTACGCCCCACAGGGCTGCTAGACCCCATGATTGAAGTGCGCTCCGCCACCACTCAAGTCGATGACTTGTTATCTGAAATTCACAAAACCGTCCGCGCAGGCGACCGAGTACTGGTCACAACCCTGACCAAACGTATGTCCGAAGACCTCACCGACTACCTTTCAGACAAAGGCGTAAAAGTACGGTACCTGCACTCAGATATCGACACCGTAGAACGCGTAGAAATTATTCGTGACCTTCGTATAGGCGTCTTCGATGTATTGATCGGTATCAACCTCTTGCGTGAAGGGCTCGATATGCCCGAGGTTTCGCTGGTTGCCATTTTAGATGCCGACAAAGAAGGGTTTCTGCGATCAGAACGCTCACTCATTCAGACCATTGGCCGTGCCGCCCGAAACATCAATGGCAGAGCCATTTTATACGGCGACAAAATCACCAAGTCGATGAAAAAAGCCATTGATGAAACCCAGCGCCGGCGCGAAAAACAAAAAGCCTTTAACCTCGAAAAAGGCATTACGCCAAAAGGCATTTTTAAAGACGTAAAAGATATCATGGAAGGCGCATACGTAGTGCCGGGGCGCGGCCCTAAAAAAGCACAAACCGGTGCAGGCTCAACCGCCGAATTCACGATAAACCCTGCCAAAATGACCCCCAAGCAGCTCAAGAAAGAGATCACCCGCATCGAAGACCAAATGTACAAACACGCTAAAAACCTTGAGTTTGAAGCCGCCGCACAACTGCGAGACCAATTATCACAACTTAAAAATGCAACATTCAGAAGCTGATCGCAACTTGCTCAAATTATAGGTTGAGATCAAACCTCTCAATGACTATACTTGCCGCCGCGATACAGGCGCGTAGCTCAGTTGGTTAGAGCACCACCTTGACATGGTGGGGGTCGGTGGTTCGAATCCACTCGCGCCTACCAGTATCGCTTCTGACTGACCCCGCATGATCTCTTCCTTAGCCAAAAACCGCTAAACCAAAAACCATCTTGTTCCACCCGCTAATAATTACTGAACGCCACCATTGTATCTACGCCACTAGTCTTTTTAGTGCGTTTTAGCCCTGCTGCGTAAGTTGCTTGTAAATCCCGCTAATAATTCTTGCCCGTTACTGCTCGCCTGCTACTAATCACCTAGTACTGCTTTTCTGGCTAGCACTCACTGCAACATATCCAATCGATTCAATATTTTAAAATAAGATGTCTGCCCGTAGTCATCTATCTAGCCGCTTAGCATTTATCGGGGTTGTAATCAGTAACCGCTGTTGGTTAAATTCTGGTATTGCTCGCCGTTTATCTTCGGCATTAAAATAATAAAAACAAACAACGGTGTATCCAGTGGATCAAATCTCCCGCCAGCTTTATTGGCGTAAAAACCTGCAATATTTGGCTTTCTTATTAACTTTTTGGTTTGTTGTTTCCTTTGGGTGCGGCATTTTATTTGTCGATTTTCTCGACCAATACAAAATTGGTGGTTTTGGTTTGGGCTTTTGGTTTGCCCAGCAAGGTGCCATCTACTTTTTTGTTATACAAATTGTAATCTACGTCATTTTGATGAATAGGCTTGATCGCCGGTTCGGCCTTGAAGACAAAAGCGAACAGAAGAAAGAAAGTAATGGAGGTAATCCATGAGCGCTGAAGTTTGGACTTATTTATTAGTGGGGCTCTCATTCACGCTTTATATTGGCATCGCCATTTGGTCACGGGCAGGCACAACCGGTGATTTTTATATAGCTGGGGGCAATGTACCGCCCATGGTAAACGGCTTGGCAACCGCTGCAGACTGGATGAGCGCGGCGTCTTTTATATCAATGGCTGGGCTGATTTCATTTATGGGCCGTGACGGCACGGTTTATTTAATGGGGTGGACCGGTGGCTACGTATTGCTGGCGCTTCTTCTAGCACCTTATTTAAGAAAGTTTGGAAAATACACCGTGCCGGATTTTGTCGGCGACCGGTATTACTCTAATGTTGCACGGGTGGTGGCGGTTGTCTGCGCGATCTTTATCTCATTCACCTATGTGGCTGGGCAAATGCGCGGCGTTGGCATTGTGTTCTCGCGCTTTCTCGATGTGGATATCAACACCGGCGTCGTTATTGGCATGGCCATTGTGTTCTTTTACGCTGTGCTGGGCGGAATGAAAGGCATTACCTATACCCAGGTTGCGCAGTACTGTGTGCTGATTTTTGCATACATGGTACCGGCGTTTTTCATCTCGTTTATGTTTACCGATATCGCCATTCCACAGCTTGGTTTTGGTAGCCAATTATCCGATGGCTCTGGGCTTACCGTGCTTGAACGGCTAAACCAGCTTTCAACCGAACTGGGGTTCGATCCCTACACCGACGGCCAAAAAAGCACCTTAGATGTGTTCTTTATCACTGCCGCATTAATGGTGGGCACAGCAGGCTTACCACATGTTTTGGTGCGCTTTTATACCGTGCCAAAGGTCGCAGATGCTCGATCTTCTGCAGGCTGGGCGCTGTTGTTCATCGCTTTACTGTACACTACCGCCCCTGCAATTTCGGCGTTTGCACGAACCAATATATTGGATACCGTTGCGAATATGCCCTACGAAGAAGCACCTTCGTGGTTTAGCAATTGGGAGGCTATTGGCCTCATTACCTTCGACGATAAAAACGACGATGGCATTGTGCAATACCGTGGCCCGCACGCTACTGATTATGAAAACGAGCTGAATATCGACAAAGATATTATCGTATTGGCCAACCCGGAAATTGCCGATTTACCCGCTTGGGTAATCGGCTTAATTGCTGCTGGTGGCCTTGCTGCGGCGCTATCTACGGCGGCCGGATTATTGTTGGTTATTTCTAGCTCGGTTGCACACGACTTGTTAAAGAAAACCTTTAAACCCGATATATCCGAGCGCCAAGAATTACTCATTGCGCGCATAGCTGCAGGTGTTGCGGTGGTGATTGCCGGCTACTTTGGGATAAATCCGCCTGGGTTTGTTGCGCAAGTGGTGGCCTTTGCATTTGGGTTAGCGGCAGCGTCTTTCTTCCCCGTAATGGTGCTGGGGATATTTTGGAAACGCATGAATAAGTACGGCGCAATATTTGGCATGATTACCGGCATCGGCTTCACCGCGGCTTATATTATTTTCTTCAAATTTGTATCGCCAGAATTGAACAGCGCTGAGCATTGGTTTTTGGGTATATCCCCCGAAGGTATTGGAACCTTAGGCATGCTCATTAATGTCGTCGTATCCGTGAGTGTATCGCTGGTTACACCGCCACCACCCAAAGAGATTCAGCAGTTCGTGGAAGATATTCGGGTGCCCGTTTAAAACCCGCCTTTTGACACCTGTCTATTAACTACCTATTAAAAAGCAACTCGCATAAAAAAGGGGAGAGCCGCTGTTATAGCCGCTCTCCCCTTTTTGTGTTCGATACTTAAAATTCGCTACTTCATATTGACTACATCGATCTGACTACAGCAACGAACTCTAAATATTTACGTTTTTCCGCCTTATTTTTTAGCGTCAGGAACGTATTGTTGGCGCACTTTGAAACGCTGAATTTTACCGGCGTCGCTTCGTGGTAGCTCTGCAACAAACTCGATGGTACGAGGACATTTGTACTTAGCAATGTTCTCGATGCAATGAGCGATCAGGCTTTTCTTCAACTCTTCAGAACCTTCAACACCGTCTTTAAGTTGAATAACTGTCATTACAGACTGGCCCCAATCTTCGCTTGGAATACCAATGGTGCAAGCATCAAATACGTCTGTGTGCTTAAGTACCGCTGCGTCTACTTCTGCTGGGTAGATGTTTACACCACCACTGAGAATCAAATCGTTACGACGGTCAGACATGTACAGGTAACCGTCTGCATCCACATACCCTACGTCATGCATAGAGAAGTGAGTGCCGTTACGGTAAGCACCGGCTGTTTTTTCTTCCGCTTTGTAGTAGGTGAACATGCCAGTTTCAGGCACTGGAATCCAAATAATACCGACTTCACCAGTAGGCATTTCTTTGTCGGTTTCTTCGTCAACAATCACCAAACCTTCAGGAGCTGGGCCAACAGAACCCTGCTTATTGAACCAGTCTTCAGGCCCAACAATTGAACCCATACCTTCGGTTGCGCCGTAGTATTCGTAGATGATATTTCCGAACCACTCGAACATGGCTTCTTTAACGTGTACTGGGCAAGGAGCCGCACCGTGAATAATGAATTTCAGTGAAGAAACGTCATATTT
>JAESUM010000055.1 GCA_016763075.1 Pseudomonadales bacterium | reverse complement strand
TGTTCGTGCCGCCAGTTTTTTGTACGACGACACGGGTGCAGAAATCGCTCGTTACGACAAAATTCATCTGTTCGATGCTCAAATAGCCGATGGTCAAGGTAGCTACCGAGAATCCGACACTTTCGAACCTGGTGATTCAGCGGTGTGTATAGAAACACCGTTAGGGAATATAGGAATGAGCGTGTGTTACGACTTGCGATTCCCCGAGCTGTATCGAGTGCTATTTAATGCCGGTGCGCAGCTACTTACCGTGCCTTCGGCGTTTACCGCTACTACCGGGAAAGCCCATTGGGAGCCTTTGTTAAGAGCGCGTGCGATCGAAAATTTAAGTTATGTATTGGCTAGCAATCAAGGTGGGTCCCACGGGCCCAATAGGCAAACCTGGGGCCACAGTATGATTATTGATCCCTGGGGAAAGGTGTTGGCCGAAGCAGGAACTGAACCCTGCGTAATTGCCGCTGAAATTGATCTTGATTTATTGAATCAACACCGAGCTGATTTACCAGTAGGTGAGCATCAACGCTTTACCGTGAATACAAAGATTAATACTTAGCCGATAAAGACGATAATAAAACGTGAGCAAAAAGGTGAATAAAAAGGCTACTAACTAGCTTATTTATATTCACCTTTATTTGTAGGTAAACGTAGCCTTAGTTACAAATAAACCAGTGTGGCGAGCCCCAAAAAGGCGACGAAACCAACAATGTCGGTGATGGTAGTGAGCAATACCGTTCCGGCTAATGCAGGGTCGATATTCATTTTTGTCAGAAATAGGGGCAAAAAAGCACCGGCCAACGGCGCCGCAAGCATGTTTAAAATCATGGCTGCGGCAATGATAAAGCCTAAGGCAATATCGTCAAAACAGAAGACTGCAAAGGCGCCTAGGGCTGCAGCCCACACCACGCCGTTAATGAGGCCAACAAATAACTCGCGGCGCATCAGCCACGAGACGTTGGCCGAGCCTATTTGCCCCAGTGCCATACCGCGTATCACTAAGGTTAAGGTTTGGCTGCCAGCAACACCACCCATGCTTGCAACGATGGGCATAAGCACAGCAAGTGCAACGACCTTTTCAATGGCATCGGTGAACATTGAAATGACACCAGCGGCAATGATGTTGGTGACTAGGTTTGCTCCAAGCCATGGAAGACGGTTGGTTGCGGTAATTTTTACCGGCGCGAAAGCATCTTCGTCTTCGTCCAGACCTGCCATGCTCAAAATAGAATGGCTCGCATCTTCGAGGATGACATCAACGACATCATCAATGGTTATTCGGCCAACCAGTACGCCGTCTTCATCAACGACAGGTGCAGAGACCCAATCGTGAAGTTCAAATAAATTCGATACCTCAAGGTCTGTCATGGTTGCTTGAATAGGTTCGATATCCGTAAGCATGGTTTCGCGTACGGTAACCGATGGGTCGCTCACCAATAATTTGGTAAGCGGTAATAAACCCACGAACTGGTCTTTGCTATTCACGACGACAATATTGTCGGTCATGGTGGGTAGTTCTTCGTGTCGACGAATGTAGCGCAATACGACATCTAGCGTAAAACGCGGCCGTACGGTGATCATGCTGGAATCCATCAAGCGACCGGCAGTTTCCTCTGGGTAAGACAGTACTCGCTCAACGCGGTGACGGTCCTGACTGTCCATTGCATGGAGGACTTGCTTGATGATGGTATTAGGAAGCTGATGAAGGATATCTGCGACATCATCAGTATCCAATCCTTCAGTAATTGCGACGACTTCTTCCGCATCCATACGTTTTAGGTAATATGCCTGAAGGTCATCAGGCAGGTATTGAAGAATGTCACCTTCTTTGTTGGGTTCAATCAATTGCCACAGTACGCTTCGCAATTTTGGCGGAGATGACTCTAGCAAGCGGGCGACATCCGCAGCTTTCAAGCCATTAAGCATGGAGCGAATAGGAGCGAATGTACCGCTATCGAGGGCTTGGTTTAGCTCGAGTAGTCGAGCTTGGTTAGCCTCTATTTTTTGTTTTTTTACCATCGGTTTTTTTCAAAAAATTGTTGTGAATCACTACAGCATGAGCTGTAGATTTAACCCGTCAGAAGCATGGGCCTACGGTGACGCGTTTGTTCGGGCGGGCTCATAGTTTATTAGGTGTTCATGTCGATTTTAACTATAGCTCGCGGTGTCTTACCAGCACGTTTGGCAGTTCATCGGTGAAATACTTGGCCAGTTGCTCGCAGCAAAAAACAGAACGGTGCTGGCCGCCAGTACAGCCAATGGCGACAGTGATATAACTTCGATTGGTATCAATAAAGCGCGGCAGCCATTTATCTAAAAAGCTTCGTATGTCATTTAGCATTTCGGTTACATCAAGCTGTTGACGTAAATATTCTGCGACTTTTTCATCTTTTCCGGTGAGCGTGCGAAGCGCTACATTCCAGTACGGGTTGGGCAAGCAACGTACGTCGAAAACCATATCTGCATCAGAGGGGATGCCTTTTTTAAACGCAAAGGATTGGAACAATAGTGCTAGCTGACCTTCTTTGCGACTGGCTAAACGGGTTGAGATAAGGTCTCGTAATTGATGAATGGTCAGCTGGCTGGTATCGATTGTGAGGTCGGCCAGCTGTAAAAAAGGCTCTAGCAGTATGCGCTCTTCTGCAATTGCTTCAGTTAAAATAACATCGTTATTACTAAGGGGGTGTTTACGACGGGTTTCGCTAAACCTGTGCAGAAGCACAGAATCATCAGCATCGAGATAAATCACTTCTAAGCTGATGTTTTGTTGTTCTAACTGACGTACTATTTCAGGAAATTGATCCAGCGTATGAGTTATGTTGCGAGCATCAACAATAATCGCCAAACGTTGGTAGTCAGGTTCATTGCTTTCTATTGCTTTGTGCGTGATGTCTGGAATTAGCTCTGCGGGAACATTGTCGATTGCAAAAAAACCAAGGTCCTCAAGAACATGAAGAGCTGTACTTTTTCCTGCGCCTGAACGTCCGGTGATGATTACAAGCTTCATTCCTTCGTTCTCGTTGGCTAATTTATAGAGGGTGTAGAGAGTATATAGGGTAGATTTGCTTAGAAAGTCTAGCTTGTTTTGGTGTATTCGATCGCGGTTTTGAAGAGTATTTCTGAATCAGTTGCGGCTCTTAGTTGCTCGCAATAATTTGGGTCACTAAATTGGTTCGAAAGTAACGCGAGGGTTTCGAGGTGTTCATGGGTTGACTCCATTGGCACCAAGAGTATGAAGAGCAAATCCACGGGTTGGTCGTCGGTTGCGTCAAAATCAACGCTCTCGTCTAGCAAAATAAGCATGCCAAGTATTTCTCGGCAGTGCGGTACACGGCAATGTGGTATCGCTACGCCATCTCCGATTGCAGTGCTGCCAAGGCGCTCTCTAGCGATCAAACCTTCAAAGAGCTCAGTGCTATCGAGTTCTGGGAACATTCGCGAGAGTAGCTGGGAGGCTTTTTCAAGCAGCCTTTTTTTGCTTCTGCCCTGGGAAATAACCAGAGAGCGGTTTTGGGTCAGAATTTTGTCAATTTTCATGGTAAAAAATGGCCTGATTTCACCGGTAGATTGATTGTAAGCCTCTAGCGAGGTTACCGAATGTTGTCTATGGGTAGCGCATTATAGACAACATTCGCTTTAAGATGGAGTCTTAAATTTAGGCAGGTTGAAATGCTCTCATGAACCTTGTGGTTGCACTATTGAGCATTTCCTTGTTTGCGGTTGGTGATTTTTTCTTTGTGTTTTATGAGTTGCCGGTCAAGTTTGTCGACTAATTTGTCGATTGCGGCATACATATCGCTGTCTTCAACATTGGCGAATAGATCCTTGCCGGACAGGTGGACGTTGGCTTCGGCGTTTTGTCGTTGTTTGACAACGCTGAGCACTACATCGACATTGGATATCTGATCGAAATGACGGGCAAGTCGATCCGTTTTGAGCGTAACGTAATCCTTTAAGGCAGTGGTTAAATCAATGTGATGACCGCTGATATTTACTTGCATAGTGAGTCTCCTTACGCAGACATGATTATGAAAAGTTTAAAGAAATACTGTGTGTCCTAAAGTAGTTGTTTTCTCTCGTTAGATGGGGGGATCTGCATCGCCTCCCGGTATTTTGCAATCGTCCTTCGTGCAACGTTGATACCTTGATCCTTGAGGATGCCTGATATTTTGTTATCGCTTAAGGGTTTTATTGGGTTTTCTGCCAGTACTAATTTCTTGATGATAGCGCGTATCGCAGTAGAGGAGCGCTCTTCGCCAGAAGTTGTACCCAAGTGACTCGAAAAGAAGTATTTCAGTTCGAAGATGCCCCGTGGCGTATGCATATATTTTTGCGTGGTGACCCGCGAAATAGTCGATTCATGCATCTCAACAACTTCAGCAATATCGTGCAAAACCAATGGTTTCATAGCTTCTTCCCCGTGTTCGAGAAAGCCCTGCTGTACTTCTACAATACGAGATGCCACTTTAAGTAATGTCTCGTTACGGCTGGTTAAACTTTTTATAAACCAGCGTGCATCTTGCAAATTATCCCGAAGGAATACGTTATCTTTGCCGTTATCGGCACGTTTTACCATTGACGCGTATTGGTTATTGATCTGAATTTTGGGTGAAATATCTGGGTTTAATTCTACTCGCCACCGCTCGTTGACCTTACTGACGTAAACATCAGGTACCACGTATTCGGTTCGGCTATTGGATAAATATGCGCCGGGTTTAGGGTTTAGAGTCTGGATCAGCAAAATTGCCTGATGGAGCCCTTCATCCTTCAATTTGAGCTTTTTCTTAAGCGTTGCGTAATCGCGAATGGCCAGTGCTTCGAGATAGTCAGTGATAATGGCCGCAGCTTCCTTGAGCGACGGCGTGCTTTCGGGCAACTGATTTAATTGTAGTAGAAGGCATTCGTTGAGATTACGGGCGGCAATTCCAACCGGGTCAAATTGTTGGATTCGGCGCAAAACAGCGACGACTTCATCGAGATCAATATCAAGGTCAGCTTCAAAACTGGCGTGAATTTCTTCAAGAGGGTGGGTCAGCATGCCATCCGGGTTGATTCCGTCGATAATCGACATTGCGATAACACGGTCGGTATCGGACATCATGCTGAGGTTTAGTTGCCAATGAAGATGGTCCTGCAGTGTTTCATCGGCGCTATTGCGTTCGTCGAAATTGAAATCGCTAGAGTCCGCTGGGCCAGAAGAACTGGGCCCTGGTGGCTGATAAAGATCATCCCAATTGGTGTCGACAGCCAGCTCCGACGGAATGACTTTGTCATCCCATTGGTCGGTAGCTTCGAGGTTTTGATCATCGGATGCACTTTCGGCAGGTGCGGTTTGGCTGTGGTCGGTACTGTTATCCGCCGAAGACTGTTGAGTATTGCTTTCTTGTTTGTCTGTTGCGGGCTCGGCTACCGGTTCTTCAACTTCTAGCATCGGGTTAGACTCAAGCGCTTCTTGAATCTCTTGCTGTAGGTCAAGGGTTGATAGCTGAAGTAGGCGGATCGCCTGCTGCAGCTGAGGCGTCATGGTCAGAGACTGACCCAACTTGAGCTGTAGCGATGGTTTCATAAAACTAACAGGTGCCTATTTTGTATTGCCATGGAGCGATCTTAATCCTTT
Source organism: Pseudomonadales bacterium (assembly GCA_016763075.1). Taxonomy (GTDB): domain Bacteria; phylum Pseudomonadota; class Gammaproteobacteria; order Pseudomonadales; family JAHRWD01; genus JAHRWD01. The sequence goes on along the minus strand of JAESUM010000055.1, from coordinate 32,205 downwards.
TTGGAGTCGATGGCAGCGCAAATGCGCTACATATTACGTTTAGTTACCTATGATTATAGCGTTTACAGCCTGAACTGCTCGCCAAGATAGACCTTTCGCACATCGGCATTGTTCATAATTTGCTCGGCATTCCCTTGGGCAATGACCTTTCCCTCGCTTACGATATAGGCTTTCTCGCAGATATCGAGGGTTTCACGAACATTATGATCTGTGATCAATACCCCAATTCCGCGGGCTTTTAGGTCTTTAATGATGAGCTTAATGTCATTAACTGAAATGGGGTCTACACCAGCAAAGGGCTCATCCAGTAGAATGAATGCAGGGTCTGTTGCTAGCGCTCGGGCAATCTCTACTCTGCGGCGTTCGCCACCGGATAAAGCTTGTCCTTTATTGGTACGAATATGGTTGATACTAAAGTCAGATAACAGCCGCTCGAGTCGCTCTAAACGCTGGGTTTTATTGAGATCTTTACGAGTCTCTAATATGGCCAAGATGTTTTGCTCAACCGTTAATGTTTTAAAAATCGACGCTTCTTGGGGCAAATAGCCAATGCCATGCTGTGCACGTTTGTGCATCGGGAACGATGAAAGGTCCAACTCATCGATGGAGATTTGGCCGCTATCTTGTTGAATTAAACCAACAATCATATAAAAGCAGGTGGTTTTCCCTGCTCCATTTGGGCCCAGCAAACCAACGATTTCACCGGCTTTGACCGAAAGTGAAACACCCTGAACGACTTTTCGTTGCTTGAACTGCTTTTCAAGACCGACGACTTCTAATGTTGAATTCAAGTGCAATAGACCTATTGAGTGGTGCGCGGTGGGATAACCATGATAACTCGGCCTTTGGGTCCATCAGCAGAATGGCCAAGTGCTTTTAGTGTTTGCTCAGTGAGCCGGTACTCAATACGTGGGGCACGGAAGGACTGCCCGTTTTGTTCTAAGAAGGCCTGTCCGGTTAGCTCCATTCGCTCATCGATCTTAAAATAATGAATACTATCGGCTTCTGCTTTAATGGACGGCACGGTCGCGGTTTTGGTTTGGTGGTAACGTACCGGGTTTCCCTTAGCGATCAATTCGGTAACGCCGTCGTCATCGCTCATTATTGTGATGGAGTCGGCACTAATTTTTAGCGGGCCTTGGCGCATAATCACTGATCCATCGTATTGGATGAGTTTTTTCTGCTCATCAAATACTGCGGAATCAGCCTGTATTTCTATCGAATAATTGGTGTTGGCTGCGGCCGTTTCAGTGCCTTCTTGCGCCGCAAAACTGGCAGATGAAAGCAGCACTACACACAGTAAAGTGCGGCTTAAACAGCGGCGAACATGTGAGATTTGAAGTCCGTAGGGTGTTATCGAAACGATCAATGTTTTATGGGCCTAAGGTGGAATGGGTTGGAACCGTCGACGGTTTTCGGGGGCGGATGCTGGTCTGAATGTTCGATTTGAGCTTAACAACTCCACGATCAAAATCAAGATCTAGGCCTACAGCCTGTGTATCTACGCCCTTGGTGCGAAGCGTTACTTGCTCGGTGGAATGTGCGTGTTTTTGTTGCGGGAAAATATCGAGTTGCGAGGTGCTCAAACTAAAGCGCTCGGTACTAAGCACTGCATCACTACTTAGATTACTAATGCTAACGTTTTGCTGCAGCGATAATTGCTCTTGTGATGCTTGCGGCGAACTATGGATCGTGCCTTTGTCCGCTTGTATGATCCAAGATTGTTGCACCGATTGCCCAGTCGATTTCTGCAATACGATTTTTGGTTTGAGTATCTCGGTGGAGTCGCTGCCAGAGGCTTGTGATAGCTGCGCAGCGGTCATCCTAAAACGTTCTGTGCCAAGTTCGTCGTACTGAATAGTGGTGGTGCCCTGCATAATGTATTGCGGGCCACGTTTTACTTCGCGTAGCCATTTTCGGTCAAAGGGGTCAAAAGGGTCAAAGGTGATTTCACCAATCAAATAGCTAAATAGCATGACTGCTGTTGAGGCAATAATAATAAGGAAGCGGTTACGACGTAACATACGGTTAATACAGCCCTAAGGAATTACGCGTTCGGATCCAAATAGGCTGCATGGGCGGACTCTAGCGTGCCCTGAGCATCCATGATCAGATCGCAAATTTCTCGAACGGCACCTTCGCCGCCAGAGAGCTGGGTTTGTAAATGACTGTTTTTTTGCAGGAGCCAGTGGGCGTTATTCACGCAGATACCCAGCCCAGCACGTGTAATGAGCGGTAGGTCAGGGAGGTCGTCACCTACATGAGAAAACTGATCGAAATCCAGGCCCAACTTTTGGAGCAGTTCGCGCGCGTGGGTTAGTTTGTCTTCACAGCCAAGGTATAAGTGCTTGATGCCCAAATCATTTCCACGGCGAATCAGTGCTTCTGAGCGCCGGCCGCTGATAATTGCAACTTCAACCCCAGAGGCTTGCAGCATTTTTATGCCGTGGCCATCGAGGCTGTTGAATACCTTAATTTGCTCGCCATCTGCGCCATAATGCAGGTGGCCGCTGGTGAGCACGCCGTCAACGTCTAGGCATAAAAGGCGTATTTTCGAGGCTCTTGTGCGGATATCGTCGGAGTATTGAATCAAGGTTAGGCCGCCGTGTTTGGTTTTATTGGAGGTTGACTGGATGTTGATTGGGTTTTAGCGAGCTGCGTTACACAACACCTGATCGAAACAGGTCGTGCATATGCAGTGCGCCAACGGGTTTGTTGTCTGCGTCTACCGCAAATAGCGCCATAATTTTATTGTCTTCGAGCTGATTAAACGCATCGATAGCCAGAATATTCGCCGAGATGGTTTTGCAATTGCGGGTCATGACTTTGTCAATCTCGATGGCGTGGACATCCAGTGATTGATCCAGCGCTCGGCGTAAATCGCCGTCGGTAAACACTCCGAGCAGTTCGCCGTTGCTATCTACGATACCAGTTATGCCAAGCCCTTTGCTGCTCATTTCAAGTAACGCTGCGCCCAAATTCGTGCCGCTTTTAACCAAAGGCATGGTGTCGCCGCTGTGCATGATCTCTTGGACTTTTACCAGTAATCGACGGCCCAAACGGCCACCGGGATGAGAAAAGGCAAAATCTTCCGCGGTGAAGCCTCGGGACTCAAGCAAGGCAATAGCAAGCGCATCGCCCAATGCCAATGCAACGGTTGTGCTTGAAGTGGGTGCAAGGCCTAGTGGGCAAGCTTCTTTATCTACCGAGGCATCCAAATGTACCTGCGCAGTTAGCGCAAGTGCCGAGTTGGCATCGCCTGTCATGCTGATCATTGGGATGTGAGATCGTTTGATAAGTGGAACGATCATCAGTAATTCGCTAGTAGTGCCGGAGTTTGAAAGCGCCAGTACAACATCTTTATTGGTGATCATGCCCAAATCACCATGGCTGGCTTCACCGGGATGAACAAAATGTGAGGGTGTGCCTGTGCTGGCAAGGGTAGCGGCGATTTTCTTGCCAATATGGCCTGATTTACCCATGCCCGTGACCACTACGTGGCCTTCGCATGAAAGCATTAACCGGCACGCTTCGACGAAGGATTGGTCAATTCTGGGCTGAAGTGCCGCCAGCGCATCGGTTTCAGTTTGAATAGTGCGCCGAGCTGAGTTGATCAGCTCCTGATCGTTAAAGGACATAGTTGACCGTTTGAAAGGGTTTAATAAAATGTGAAAGGGTTTAAGAAGGTTAAACCTCAGTGATATACAAAATGGCGTTAAACGCTACATAAGCCAGCAGCAAAACCACGCCCTTTTGACGAGAGATGACGCCGCCGGACATCTTCATTGGATACCCAAAGGCGAAGGCCATAAGTAGTACGGTTAACAGCAGCATAAAGCCAAAGTCACGGAACAAGAAGGCTGAGTCCAGTGCCATAGGGCCCAGTAGGGCAGGTATCGGCAGTACCGCTACCATATTGAATATGTTTGAACCGATGATATTACCCAGAGCAATATCATGGTGACCTTTGAGCGCGCAGCTAATGGTTGCCGCTAGCTCGGGTAGGCTTGTGCCAATGGCAACAATAGTCAGTCCGATCACCGCTTCGCTAATGCCCAGCGTAACGGCAATGCTGGTTGCGCCCCAAACCAGTATTTTTGAACTGATGAGTAGCAATACCAGGCCTATCACCAGTAGACGAACGCCGTGAGTGGTGCTGATTTGCGGTAAGTCGATGACATTCTCTTTGGTTTCTTCTTCCAAAACTTCTTCGAGGAAGGCTTTTTCTTTGCCTTGCTCAGAAACCAAAATATAAATAACAGCCGCCAAACCCAATAACAAAAGTGCGCCATCAATAGGGTCTAATATTAAATCTGCGAGGGTTAAGCCAGCACCCACGGTAATCATAAACAGAATGGGTAATTCGCGCCTAACCACCCAGTCGCGTACCGGTATGGGGGCAATAAGAGCGGTAATACCCAGCACCATGCCGGTGTTCGCAATGTTGGAACCCAGTGCGTTGCCAACGGCTAGCTCAGGTGCGCCGTCTAAAGTAGCCATGATAGAAACCAGAATTTCAGGTGCTGAAGTACCGATAGACACGACGGTGAGTCCCACCATGGCAGGCGACATCCCGAAGTTCCCAGCGCAGGCGGCGGCACCATCAACAAAGGCATCAGCACTTTTTGCCAACACAACAAAACCAGCAAAAATTGCAAAAACGGCTAACCAGGTGGACATTATTGGCTCAGATACTTCTCATAATGATTGAATTATTCATTTGGTAACCTACCAGAAACTGATTTTTTGATGACCAAAACGGGCGAGTATACCGGATTATTTCGTATCAGGTTAAATACCGTTTTGATCTAGATTTTGTACTGCCTAGCCCCCAACCTACAGTCACCATTAACGTCCTGCGAAAAGTGCATGAAATGATCGAACCTTTCACCGTATAATGACGCTCCTCAAAACAGCACAACTCAGGAAATACCTATGGCTGACCGAAGGGCCAAAGTTAAAAGAGATACCCTTGAAACCCAGATCGCCGTTGAGGTTAATCTTGACGGTAAGGGCCATTCTAAATTTGATACCGGTGTACCCTTTTTGGACCACATGATGGATCAAATTGCGCGCCATGGGATGATGGATTTAGACGTACATGCCGTGGGTGATCTAGAAATTGACGCTCACCACACGGTTGAAGATATCGGTATTACCCTTGGCCAAGCATTTACCCAGGCCATTGGTAACAAGCAGGGTATTCGACGCTACGGTCATGCGTACGTTCCTTTAGACGAAGCATTGTCTCGCGTTGTGATTGATCTATCGGGCCGTCCTGGGCTGACCTTCAACGTTAAGTTTACTCAGTCAAGCGTTGGCAATTTCGACCTTGAGTTGGTTTACGAGTTCTTTCAAGGGTTTGTGAATCACGCCAACGTGACATTACATCTGGATAACCTGCGCGGCCATAACAGCCACCACCAGGTTGAGACACTGTTCAAGGCTTTTGGCCGCGCCTTGCGTATGGCCGTTGAGCTAGACCCGCGCGCAGAAGGCATATTGCCTTCGACCAAAGGCGCACTTTAACCATAGGCGCGCTTTAACCAAAGGTACGCTTAAACCAAGCCGCGCTTTAAGTACATAAGCATGGCCGGGGTAAGAACAGCCGTAAATAAAAACATGCACGGCTAACTTAAGGCGCGCATGTTCTTATGATTTGAGCCGGAATGTTGGGTGATGTAATTAACGTGGATCAATATTCGCGTTAAAGAATGGCCCAGTGGCCCCGGCAACTTATCAGTACTTCTTTCAAAAATTTCCTAGTTAGTAAACAGCAGTAGGCAAAAAATATGGTCGACGTAGCGGTCATCGATTACGGAATGGGTAACCTGCATTCCGCATCCAAAGCACTTGAATTTGTAGCGCCGGGTAAAAAAATCCTGGTAACCAGTGATCGGGATGAAATCCTCAACGCCAAACGAGTGGTATTTCCTGGGGTTGGCGCCATACGAGATTGCATGGCTGAAATACGCCGGCTACAGCTCGATACCCTGTTACCAGAGCTGATAAAAACTCGCCCGGTGCTGGCCATTTGTGTTGGTATGCAAGCCTTAATGGATTCCAGCGAAGAAAACGGCGGGGTTGATTGCATTGGCGTATTGCCGGGTAAAGTACGTTTCTTTGGTGACCATTTGGTGGATAGTGACGGCCAAGAACTGAAAGTACCCCACATGGGCTGGAACCAAGTACAGCAGGTTCGAGATCACCCCATTTGGCACGGTATAGAGCCGGATAGCCGCTTCTATTTTGTTCATAGTTACTACGTTGAAGCGCAAAACAGCGACCAAATAATCGGGAGCACGGAATATGGCTCCAATTTTAGCGCCGCGCTAACCGAAAAAAACTTGGTCGCAGTACAGTTTCACCCAGAAAAAAGCCAGCATGCCGGTTTGGCTTTGCTTAACAATTTTATCAATTGGGACGGTTCCTGCTAGGCAGTGATAACCCCAATGTCGAAACACAAGAGAGTTTGAAGATGTTAATTATTCCCGCAATTGATCTAAAAGATGGCCACTGCGTACGGCTGCGCCAAGGCCGAATGGAAGACTCCACGACCTTCGGTGAAGACCCCATCGCCATGGCAGGCCGTTGGGTTAAAGCCGGCGCACGCCGAATACACTTGGTTGACCTCAACGGCGCTTTTGCTGGTAAGCCAGTTAACGGTGCAGCGGTTACCGGCATTGCTTTAGCATACCCAGACTTACCGGTTCAAATTGGTGGCGGTATTCGCACGCTTGAAATTATCGAGCATTACTTAGCCGCTGGCGTACAGTCCGTCATCATCGGTACTAAAGCGGTTGAAGACCCCGAATTCGTTGATCTGTGCTGCAAAGAGTTCCCTGGCCACATTATGGTTGGCCTAGACGCACGTGATGGCAAAGTGGCCACAGAAGGTTGGGCTAAAGATACCGGCGTACTCGCCACAGAGCTGGCCAAACGCTTTGAGCAAAGCGGGGTAGAGTCTATCGTTTATACCGACATCAGCCGCGACGGCATGATGCAAGGGGTGAATGTCGAAGCGACATTAAACATGGCCAAAGCATCTTCAATTGCAGTAATTGCTTCTGGCGGTGTGACCAATATGAAAGATATCGAAGAACTGTGCGCAGTATCTGCTCAGGGCATTAGCGGCGCAATCACCGGCCGTGCTATTTACGATGGCGCAATAGACTTGGAAGCCGCGCAAAAATATTGCGATAACCAATAAGCACAGAATACTTTTTAAACCCTATTTGCGTGTACTACTCTTTGCACCAGAGAACAGCATATGAGCCTTGCTAAACGTATTATTCCTTGCCTTGATGTAGATAAAGGCCGCGTCGTAAAAGGCGTTAAATTTGTAGATATTCGCGATGCCGGCGACCCCGTTGAAGTGGCCAAACGTTATGACCGCGAAGGCGCAGATGAGATCACTTTTTTAGACATCACCGCAAGCCACGAAGGCCGAGACACCACCATCGACATGGTAAAAGATATTGCCAGTCAAGTGTTTATTCCACTGACCGTTGGTGGCGGTATACGAACCGTTGAAGATATCCGAGCCATGCTCAATGCCGGGGCCGATAAAGTAGGCATTAACACCGCTGCGGTTCATAACCCAGGTTTTGTCACAGAAGCGGCCCTGCGCTTTGGCTCGCAGTGTATTGTGGTTGCCATTGATGCCAAGCGCCAAGGCGATCATTGGGAAATATTCACCCACGGCGGCCGTAAAGCCACCGGCATTGATGCCATCGAATGGGCCAAACAAATGGTTGTGCGCGGCGCGGGAGAAATTTTATTAACCAGTATGGACCGCGATGGTACCCGCGATGGTTTTGATCTTGGGCTCACGCGAGCCGTTAGCGAAGCGGTATCAGTACCGGTCATTGCATCCGGTGGCGTTGGAAACCTTCAACATTTGACCGACGGCGTGTTGCAAGGCAAAGCCGATGCCGTATTAGCCGCTAGCATTTTTCACTTTGGCGAGTACACCATTGAAGCTGCAAAAAAAGCCATGCAGAGCGAAGGTGTTGAAGTTAGATTGTAGCTAGATGGCGAGCAGTAGATATTCAGCAGGGGATGAAGGCAATGGTTGTTTATTGCCAAGCTGGCTTAGCAGGGAAAATAATCCCCGCTAAACTAGCAGCAAGCGTTAAGCCTTAGAATGAAAAACGCGCGCCAATTGAAATGATATTGGCATCTGCTAGCTCGTAGCTTGCATAAACACCTATTTGCTCATTAATGCTGAACACGCCACCACCGAGAATATTCAGGTCACCAGAAAATAAAGTGGTGTAGGACATGTCGGCAAATGCCTCGATTTGAGGGGCGATCTGAGCTCTTACTTTCACGCCGAAACGCAAACCAGTGTCACTAACTGAAAGGGTGGTACCCAAAAAATTAAAACTGGTTTCGCCATTTTCTATGCCAACGTGAGCGATTACGTCGAGATCTTTAAGCTCGTCGATCCGGTCAAACTGAAAGTGATAGAGGCCCTCTACTGAAATGAGGTCGTAATCAAATCCACCTGTACTTGCTGTTAAGTATGATGCAGCGACGCCGAGGTTTTTTCGGAAGTCGAATGAACCAGCAAATTCAATACCGTTGAAGCCACCGGAGAGATTGACATAGTTTGCTTCAACATAGTTGTAACTAAACGCGTTAGGCTTTTCTTTAGTTAGATCAAGCATGGGGTCAAGCATCGGGTCTGCGGCTTAAGCCGTGCCGATGGTTAATGCTAAGCCAGCTAATAGCGTGTTTGAAAGTATCTTGAATTTCATGAGTCATCAGTCCCTTGATTGGAAATGGTTAATTAGTAGTAATGCACCAGCCGTGCAGCTTTATTAGCTTGGGTGCATATTTCGTGCATAACAGCAGCGCCGTATTGTAGCAATACCGGGATTTGTCATCAAACTTGTATAGAAACAGTGCTTACTAATAAGTGCTGGGTGAGTGCCGTGCGCGAAGGAGTAATATTATCGGCGATATATCCGTTGATATAGCCGCTGTGCATGAAGTAATAATTGTCGATGGAAGTGTCTCAATGACGGCTATTTTTGGTGTAAACTAAACGCTTGAATCGTATTCGCCCACCTGTTTTTTAACTCGTTCTATTCGCTTTGAGCAATAGCTGAAAATGCACGCCGTTACGTATTGAAGATATGTCGCGTTGTAGCAACGGAGAATCACTATGACCAAACAGCAATCACCTGATACGAACAAGAGTAATACGATTGATGCTGATATTTACAAAACTTCAGGTAACAGCGCGAATGAACCGATCCCTCCGGCGATACCGGCTGCAACCGTAGTGTTGTTAAGAGACGGTACCAATGGCATGGAAGTACTGATGTTGCGCAAAAACCCCAAGATTGGTTTTGGTGGCATGTGGGTGTTCCCCGGTGGGCGTATTGACCCAGAAGATTACCCCGCAGACGGCGACAAGAAAATAGCTGCACGTACCGCTGCTGCGCGCGAAGCTAAAGAAGAAGCCGGTATTAGCATTGATGCCAGCAAGTTTGTTCAGTTTGCCCAGTGGACACCACCAGCCATTACCCAAAAGCGGTTTGAAACCGCATTCTTTGCAGCACATGCACCGGATCAGTTAGAAATTAAAATTGATGGCCAAGAAATTCATGCGCATCAATGGATAAACCCAGCTCAGGCAATAATAATGCGTGATAAAGGCGAGATCGACTTGGTTGCGCCTACTTGGGTTACCCTCAATACGTTGTCCAAACATTCAACCGTTAAGTTATTTTTGAAATCTTTAGAGGGCGCTACGGTTGATGTTTATCAAACCCACATGAATAAAGGTGAGGCTACCAACCGTATTGTGATGTGGGCGGGTGATGCCGGTTATGAAGCTTGGGATGCCAGAGTTGAAGGCCCTAGGCACCGGCTCACAATGACGGATGATCATTTTATATTTGAAAATACAGTTGAATCTTAGATTCAAATCATAAGTGCATAATTAAGGCTCACTGCAAGATCAGTTATGAACGACGCTCGTAATTCAGCCGAAAACATACCCTTAGACCTCGCTAATGCACCGGTTACATTATTCTTATTTGGGTTGTCTGGCTCCGGGAAATCCTACGTGGGAAACCTTATTGCGGAGCTAGATAGTTGGCATGTATACCATGCTGATGATGATCTAACCGATGAAATGAAATTGGCCCTAAAAGAAAAAAGACCGTTTACAGAAACCATGCGAGACAACTACTTTCCGGTAGTGGTTGAACGTATTTTGGAGTTGAAAAATAAACACCAACGATTGGTGGTGACCCAAGGGGTGTATAAGCAGCGTCACCGCGATATTTTGGTAAGCAGTATTCCTATGTTGGAAATGCTTTGTGTGGATGCGTCGAATCAATGTATTGGTGAGCGGCTCGGTGATAGAGAAGGCGGCATAACCGCGCAAAGTGCTGCGGCGCTACGAAAAGATTTTGAGCTTCCAGATAGCAATACCAAAATAATTGTTAATCAGGGTGGGCGACAAGAAATTATTCAGCAACTTAATCGGTTTTATTCTAAACCTTTAGATGTCAGAGGCTAAAAATCCGATGATAGAAATTCGACTCGCCACAAAAAATGATACCAAGAAAAATATAACTAAAGTTGCAGATATGATGTACAGCGCTGGCCCAGAAATTTATGACTTTATCTACAAAACAGACGATACAACACCGGTCGAATTTATTGAATATGAATTTAAATCAGGTATTGGATTTTGTGGATACAAAAATGTCACCCTTGCCCTTAAAGATGACACGATAGTGGGCACCGGTTGTTTTTACGATGGCCATGCCTATAAAAAACTGCTGTTTGGTACGTTGTATAACATGTTTAAATTTTATGGGTTGTTCAAGATTTGGAAGGTGCTTGAACGATCTGGCCATGCAGGCCAGGTAATGGAAGAACCCCTTAAAAAAGAGTTGTATCTTTCGAATTTTGGCGTCAGCCCAGAAGTAAGAGGCACAGGGTTAGGAAGTAAAATGCTTGAAAATAAAATTGAATTTTCTCGAAATTCTGGGTATTTAATTTTTTCATTAGATGTTGCAGATACCAACCCTAGGGCAGAAGCGCTATATACACGCCATGGTTTGGCGGTTGTGAAAACCAAAACCTTCAAAGGGAAACGAGAAGGGATTGCCGTGCCGGACTCAAAAAAAATGGAGCTTGTTTTAACTTAAATACTTATTTTGGCTTAACTTACTTTGATTCAACTTACTTTGATGTAAACAGTAGCTTCAACTAACTGGCCACCTGAATCAATTCACCTATAGAAAACTATTCGTTCATGACCTCAGAACCTGAAAAATTTGAAATTCACCTTCCTATTGAAAAGGAGGGCGAGTCAGCAGTTGATTTGCTAGCCGCCGCTAGCGGATTCTCTAAACAACGTGTTAAACAAGTCATGAAAAATGGCGCTGTTTGGCTGACTCATCAAGAAAATACGCGTCGACTACGCCGCGCCAAACGCGCACTTGCGATAGGAAGTGAGTTGCACTTTTATTACGACGAAACCATTCAAGCAGCTGTGCCCAAAACACCGGAATTGATTGCAGACCAAGGGGATTATTCAGTATTTTTTAAACCCCAGGGTATGTACAGCCAAGGTTCGAAATGGGGCGACCAATGCACCATTAACCGCTGGGTGGAACAAAATATGGACCGGCCTGCTTTTGTAGTGCATAGGCTTGATCGCGCAGCAATGGGTTTAATGCTTATTGCCCATACAAAAACAGCCGCGGCGAAATTATCGGCATTGTTTGAGCGACGCTTGGTAGAAAAGAAATACCGCACACGAGTCATAGGAAAGTTTGAACCGGCCTCCATGGTGTTCGATAACGATATCGAGGGCCGAACAGCCCTGAGCCGCGCAAATCTATTAGAGTTCGATGCAGACAATAATTGCTCGTTACTTGAAGTCGAAATTGAAACTGGCCGCAAACATCAGATTCGGCGTCACTTAGCGGAAGCTGGGTACCCTATTTTGGGCGATAGGCTTTATGGCACTACAGATGATAAAAATGGAACAGACCAGAAAGATCAGGCTTGCAAAGCAAGCGAGACAGAAGGCCCAACCGAACTGATTGATCTTCAATTGGTAGCTACAGATTTATCGTTTGTTGACCCTTTTGTCGAGGCGCCATCGCAAAACGTCTATGGCAACAAAGACGCTAGCGTAGAAAGAGTAAGCTATTGCGCCCCTAGTTATCTGTTGCCAAAGCAGCTCTGCAAACCGCAAATGCAATCAGAGCCCTCTGTTTGGCCCAGTCGTTAAATTGAGTGATGAGCGCTTTTAATTACCTAATGACACGTAGTGCTGATTAGTGAATATCATTGTTGATATCGACGCTCAAAGGCTTTCGTTTACCGATAATGTAGGCGCGGAAAAACATTACACCGTGTCTACCGCTACTCGTGGAACCGGGCAGCAATTCGGCAGTGAACAAACACCGCTGGGCAAACATTATATTCGGGTTAAAGTTGGTGCGGATGCACCCGAAAGGGCAGTTTTTGTAGGCCGGTGTTTTACCGGCGAAATATACACCGAATCGCTTGCGCAGCAGTTTCCACAACGTGATTGGATTCTTACCCGAATTTTGTGGTTGTCTGGCTGCGAGCCCGGTGTGAATAAAAATGGCCCAGTCGATAGCCTTAGACGCTACATCTACATTCACGGTACCCCGGATACTGAACCCATGGGTATTCCTGCTTCCCACGGCTGCGTACGAATGAGAAATACCGACTTAATCGAATTATTTAAGGCGGTAGAAAAAGGCACTACGGTAGATATTCGTTAACCCTCGCCTGCGTGCTAGTCGACACACTTCATATGTTATAAATGCAGGCTGTTTTCTAGCTGATTACAGCCACCGCTGAGACTGCGGTGTATGTGTTTCAAGATTGCTCAAAGGTTTTTGATGAATGAATAACGGTTTTATTATGCTCGACCTTGAAGGTCAGCACGCCAGCCAAGATGAGCTGGAACTGATGGCTAACCCAAAGGTATGCGGGGTTATTCTATTCGCTCGGAATTATCACTCCTTTGAGCAGCTTGCGCAGCTAACAGCCAGTTTGAGGCGTGTTAGGTCTGAACTGTTAATAGCGGTCGACCAAGAAGGCGGACGCGTACAGCGCTTTAAAGACCCATTCACGCGAATACCTGCAATGCGAGTGCTGGGTGATTGTTTTAAGCAATCTCCTATCCAGGCGCTCGAAGCCGCCCGCAGTTGTGGTTGGTTGCTGGCTTCAGAGTTACTTGCGGCGGGGGTGGATTTCAGTTTTACGCCGGTATTGGATATCGACACCGGTAACAGCTCGGTGATTGGCGACAGAGCTTTTGGCAGCGACCACCAGCTGGTGGTGTCCTTAGCATCTTGTTTGATAGACGGCTTGCACGAAGCCGGAATGCCGGTGGTAGGCAAGCATTTCCCTGGGCATGGTTCAGTCGCGGCAGATTCACATTTGGAACTTCCGGTTGACCGTAGAAATTTTAAACAACTAGAGCAGTTTGACCTAATCCCGTTTCAACGTTTAGCGCCAAAATTGGATGCCATCATGCCCGCGTACGTGCTGTACAACTCGGTAGATGCTGTGCCTGCTGGGGTCTCAAAAATATGGCTGAAAGACATTTTGCGCGGCCAGCTAGGGTTTGATGGCCTGATCATCAGCGATGATTTAAGCATGGAAGGGATCGCAGGATCCGGCGACTACAAAACCCGCGGCAAGCTTGCCATAGAGGCGGGCTGCAACATACTATTGGCCTGCAATAACCGTGCTGGGGCACTTGAATTACTTGAGTTGGAGCGCCCTCAATCAGGCGAAAACGATGCCCGAATGAAGCGCATGTTGGGTAACACTAGCACTAACCATAGTGTTGACTTCAAGGCACTAAAAAATAGTAAGCGTTGGAAAATGGCTTCGGAACGAATTAAAGGTTTAGAATTTTAGAATGAATGATTTAAGTGAGCTGAGCGGTTATTTTGGCGCGTTTTTCAATAGCGATAGTCTGTGGGTATACCAAGTTTTTGGTGTGGTCTTTCTCACTAGCTTGATCAATTTTTTTATTCGCCGTTTTATTAATCGCTTGACCCATGAGTTAACTAAAACTGCAAACCTTTGGGACGATGCAATACTTGAAGCTGCCCGCCAGCCATTGCGTGTGTTGATCTGGATTATTGGGTTAAGCGTAGCGATGGAAATCATCGAAGAAAGCTCCGTATCCAGTATTTTTGCAAACATACAGCCCTTTCGTGAAATGGCGATCATCGCCCTTATTACTTGGTTTGTAGTGCGTTTTATCCGCGAAGCAGAGCAACATATTGCTGACCCCCAACGTATGGTAAAACCGTTGGATGAAACTACCGCCTCAGCGCTTGGTAAGCTGTTGCGGGCATCGGTAGTCGTTACATCCCTGTTAGTTATCTTGCAAACCTTGGGTTATAGCATTTCCGGTGTGCTGGCCTTTGGTGGTATTGGCGGGATTGCGATAGGTTTTGCTGCAAAAGACCTGCTGTCCAACTTCTTTGGCGGCTTGATGATCTACCTCGATAGACCGTTTAAAGTAGGCGACTGGATTCGCTCACCTGATCGTGAAATCGAAGGCACCGTCGAAGATATCGGTTGGCGTTTAACCCGCATTAGAACCTTTGATCAAAGACCGCTTTATGTGCCCAATGCGGTATTTGCGACCATCTCATTAGAAAACCCGTCACGTATGACGAATCGGCGGATCTATGAAACCATTGGCCTGCGGTACCAAGACACCCGCCAGCTGGGGGATATCGTTCAACAAGTAAAAGCCATGTTGGCACAGCACCCAGAAATTGATAGCAACCGAACGCTGATTGTGAATTTTGATAAGTTCTCGGAATCATCGGTCGATTTTTTCATCTATACCTTCACCAAAACCACAGACTGGGTTTATTTCCATGAAGTGAAGCAAGATGTACTGCTGAAAGTACTTGAAGTGGTTCATAACAACGGAGCAGATTGCGCGTTCCCAACCACTACCTTGGATATTCCCCAAGAAATTGAAGGCAAGTTGCACCGGTAGCGCCGCACCGATTAAGCGGCTAAGCGGCTGTATTAGAACCTTGCGCTATTAGAACCCCGCCAGCGCTGTTATTATGAGCTTTATGTACCAAGATCCTTATCAACGCCAATACCGTAAATTGCGAGTCAGCCTAACCGCAGCCTGCAACTATGCCTGCCAATACTGTGTGCCCAACGGTAAAAAGCTACTGAAGGCCAAGCACGAAATGAGTGTTGAGCAGTTTATTAAAGCCGTTGGTTTGATTGTTGCGTCTGCCGGAATAGATCAAATAAGAATCACTGGCGGTGAGCCTTTGATCTCTAACAAACTTGAAGGGTTTTTGATTGGCCTTAAACAACTCAATATTCCAGAATTGTGCCTAACTACAAACGGGCAATTTTTAGAGCAAAAACTACCCGCGCTATTGGATGCAAAAGTGAATCGCATCAACGTGAGTTTAGATACCCTTGACCCAGTGCGTTTCAAAGAAATTTGCCGGGGCGGGGATTTGCCTACCGTATTGCGGGGCATCGACAAAGCCGTTGAAGCGGGCATGAAGCTTAAAATCAATATGGTTCCGCTGAAGCAGCACAATGCCGACCAAGTCGTTCCGATGCTGGATTACTGCCTCGAACGCGGAATAGAGCTTCGATATATCGAATTGATGAAAATGGGGCATCTCGCTACGGGTGATGAATTTAAGCAAGAATTTTGGTCAATGAAGTCGTTGCTGGATCAGATATCTGAACATTATGACTATGCGCCTACCAGCGCACCCAAGGATTCAACCGCAGTACGATTCAACATACCTGGTAAGGGTGATTTCGGAATAATAGCAAACGAAAGCAAACCCTTTTGCCGTACCTGCAGCCGGCTTCGGCTTTCTTCAGCGGGCTTTATTTACGGTTGTTTGAGCAATACCCGTCGTCATTATATTGTCGATACCTTGAAGCTAGAGTATGAGCAAGCGCTGGCGGCTATGCAGGAGGTTTTGAATACCGCGATGAAAGATAAGCAAGATCTTGCGTTTACCGGCGAAACGACTGTAATGAAAATGATAGGCGGTTAGGTTTTAACTGGGGTTAAAAATAATTGCGCTTGGTTATAAAGAGTTTGTTGACCTATGAGTCAATTCGCTTTAGAATCTGCGCCCTCAATATCTTCCTCGATAGCTCAGTTGGTAGAGCAAATGACTGTTAATCATTGGGTCCCTGGTTCGAGCCCAGGTCGAGGAGCCAAATTTCCTAGCGCTGTCTAGTTTTTTAAGGGTCACGTGAATCACGTGGCCCTTTTTTTTGCCTAAAATTTGGCAATTTGATGCTGTAAATTGACTTTAAATTACTTCTTGAATTCTTCAATAACACCTTCATAGCAGGTTAGGGTGGCCTTGCGCACCGCGCAATTTCTATTCTAAACAATGAGTTGCCATGATTATTGCTTGCCTAAAATGTTATTCATAGGTTGCTACTAATTATGGTTCTAAGCTAATATCGTTTAAAACACAGTATCGTGTGGTTAATTCAAGGAGATTGTTTTGGCAATTGTTTTGAAGAAGCTGTTACCCCATGGACTTGGGGATCGAAGGAAATCTTACACAAATCATGTGACTATCGGGCTAGTTCTGGCACTGATGCTTGGCTGCTCTACCGACAGCCCTCGCAATCAACAGTTGCGAATAGGGACCAATATTGGGCTTGGCTACGATTCACTGTACCTTGCTGACCAGCTCAATTATTTCAATGGCGAAGATATTCGACTGATTGAGTTTTCTTCTACCTCTCAGGTAATGAGAGCCTATCGTAATGGCCAGATTGATGGGGCCGCACTTACCCTTTCTGAATCTTCTTTACTGCTAAATCAAGGTTACCAGCCTCGCGTGGTCTTGCTTATGGATCACCCCTCAGAAACCGTTAACGTGAGGGCTGATTGGTCTCAAACGAGTACTATTTCTGTGAAACCAATAAATTCACACGGGTTTCTTCATGGGAATCTCTTCCCAACATTAGATCCAATTAAAAAAGCACTGGAGCCAATGGGTTCCGCTTCATTGTTTGAGCGGGCCGAACCTTCTACCGAAAAACTTAAGGTACTGGTTATCAGGCAAAAGTTTCTTTTAGCGAACGAAAATACTGTAAATTTATTAGTTCACGGTTGGCGCCGGGCCGCAAATTATATAACTGAACATGCAGTGAATTTTTCGAAAGCCGAACAACTGAATATTGG
Organism: Pseudomonadales bacterium; assembly: GCA_016763075.1. Lineage (GTDB taxonomy): Bacteria > Pseudomonadota > Gammaproteobacteria > Pseudomonadales > JAHRWD01 > JAHRWD01. The sequence continues at coordinate 14,954 of JAESUM010000055.1, read as the reverse complement.
AGTAGAAAAAAAGGAGCTCAATTTCTAGTGGATAGTTTGTGGCCTCAGCATTTTTTTAGATCAAATCATTTTCCTGCTTACCAGAATCCCCAATGCAGTGGATGGCAAGCCTCAGGCAATAATTTTAATGCTTTTATGAGTGATTCTAGCTCTGTGGTGTTTGAGTCTTTATTCCCTGAGAAGCGTGAGTATTAATATGAAATTTACGCGCATCAGGGCGAACACATTTATTGCATCGATGGGGGTCATTTGCATTATCTTGGCATTGCAGGTGAGCCTTGCGCTTTATGTGAATTATTTACAGCTGACTGAAGAGCTGCGAAACGAACTGTTTAGAGCAGAGATTGCAGATGCCATGCAGTTTCAAGGAATACTGCAATATTTGCTCCGAAAGCAAGATATGGAGCAAATTCAGGAAGAAATCTCGATGATGAGCATTGAACCGGCTGTTTCTAAAGCGGTGTTTTTTGATCAGCACATGATCGCGCTAGCAAGCACTAAGCGCGCGGACAATGGCAAGAGTTTTGCGCAATTGTTCCAAGGTTTAGCTAATACGCCGTATAAAGAAAAATTGGTTTCTGCTACGAATACACTTCGATTTCAAACCATGCTGTTAGATGAAATGAATTGCTGGGTCTTATTTCAACCCATAGTTTTCCCCTCCCCTAAAAACAGTACCGAATCTACTCAAGTTGGTTTTTTGGTCAAGAAAATTGATCTTACGTGGGTAGAAGAGCGAACTCAGGCTGGCTTAGTTTGGCGTGTGATCCCAACTCTTTTACCGGTAGTTCTTGGCGCGATATTTTTTGCGATACTTGCAAACCTGCTACACACACGCCGTTTAAAGGTGTTGAGCCAGCTAGTCAAAGATATTTCACTCCAACGTAATATTGTACGTTCATCAGCTTCTTTTCCTAGCGAGACAAAAAAAATAACCAAGCTATTTGGTATATTGGAACAGCGTTCATATAAGTTTGTAGAAAAAAAACAAAATGAGTTAACCGCCGCTGTTGAAGCGATTGCCGTTCGGGAAAAAGGTTTATCGCTGATGCTTGATAGTATTGGTGATGGAATTATAGCAACGGATACTCAGGCGCGTGTTATACGAATGAATGCTGTAGCTGAAGATCTAACCGCGTGTAATTTTTCAGAAGCCGAAGGGGGATTATTGACAGATATTTTTTCTGTCGTAGACAGTGAAACCAGGGAGAAGGTAGTAGATCCCGTAGCGAGTGTATTGTCTACTGGGCGAGCCGCGAATCCAGATAATCGAACGCTGTTGGTTTCTCGAGACGGTTCTGAATATCAAATCTCCGACAGCGCCGCCCCGATTAAAACTGAAGATGGAGAAATCTTAGGGGTCATACTCGTTTTTAGAGACATTACCGAGTATTTTAAACTCCAACAAAGTATTTTTCAACGCAACCAATTGCTTGAGGCTGTGTTAGATAATATGCCTCAGCTGTTAGCTATAAAAAACCTGGATGGAAGTTTTATTAACGTAAATAGAGCTTTTGATAAAGCTTTTGGTTTTGAGAATGAATCTGTTATTGGCAAAGCAACTAGAGATGTTTTTCCTGCAACTATCGCTGAAATATTCGAACAAAACGACGAGATGGTTCTTAGAGAAGAGAAATCTCTTAGTTGGGAGAATGAAGCTGAAACCATATTGGGTACACGTACCTACCTGACCACAAAATTCCCGCTTTACGACCATAAAGAAGAAGTTTACGCGATTTGTGGTATGTCGCTTGATATCAGTGAACAGTTATCGTTGCTAAATAAGCTGCAAGATTCAAACAATAACCTAAAAGCGATTATAGACCACGCTCCAGCCATTATTTATACGCAGGATTTAGAAGGGACATTTCTGTTAGCAAATCAGAAATTATCGAATTTATTCGGTATACCGTTGGAGCAAATTATTGGTGCGAAAATTGATGGCCTTATGTCTGCCGCTGAGGCAGAACAACACTCCACTTACCAACAATTAATTCAACAATGCGGCGAAACTCAAGAATTTGTAGAGCAGTATCAAATAGACGGCGAAGAGCGTCATTTCTTGACCGTTATGTTTCCGTTGATTGATGAAGATAAAGTGATTTACGCTATTGGCGGTATATCAACCGACATCACTGCGCGTTATTTATTGGAACAGGCAGCGATAGAGTCGGAACGGCATTTAAGGCTCTATCGCGAACAAAACCCATTCGCCTTTGTTGAATGGAGTCCCGAGTTCAAAGTTGTGGATTGGAACCCAGCCGCCGAGAAATTATTTGGGTACAGCAAAGAAGAAGCCATGGGTCGCCATGCGAACGATTTGATTGTACCTGAGCATATACAGGCATATGTTCAGGGTATTAGCGAATCGCTTGGACATCAGACTGGCGGTCAGTTGAGCGCGAACGAAAATATAACCAAGTCAGGAAAAGCGATTTTTTGCCAGTGGGAAAATACACCGATCATTGACGAGAATGGTTATGTGATTGGTGTGGCGTCTTCAATTCAAGATATTTCAACCCAGAATCGGGTAGAAAAAGAATTGAAAGCGCAAGAAATTGAACGGGACCAGATCTTAAACCATATCGTAGATGGTGTTATTACCGTAGATGAAGGGCGGGTTATTTTAAGCTTTAACCGTTCAGCTGAGACCTTATTTGGGTATAAAAGCCAAGAAATTATAGGCCGCCGGATTGAGAACCTAATCGTCGAAGAGCAATACAGTAGTCGTGCAGAGACTGGATCTGCTAACGATCCTTTAACCCTTGGGTTTAATAAAGTGTTGTCCGCTCAACGTAAAAATGGGGAGCCATTCGATGTGCGGCTTTCAACCGCCGAGTTACCGATGTCGGCATCTGGAGAAAAACGGTACGTCATTTCTTGTAAAGATGTAACGGAGCTACAAAAGCAGGAATTACAGCTTCAGCAAGTTCGTAAAATGCAGGCATTGGGGAAGTTAACTGGCGGAATAGCACACGATTACAACAACATGTTGGGTGTAGTTCTTGGCTATGTTGATTTACTTCAAGAAAAAGAAATTGATGAAGATGTCGCGCGGTACGTTGACCAGATAAAAAAGGCAGGTCAGCGCGGCGCGAGCCTTACCAATAAATTACTAGCATTCTCGAGGCAGAAATCAACAGAATCAGAGGCAGTACTTATTAATACGTTGATTGAAGATGAGCGCGAGATGCTAGAAAAAACCCTAACACCTCGCATTACTTTGATAACAAAAATGCAAGAAAACCTGTGGTTAACATGGGCAGATCAAGGTGAATTTGAAGATGCCCTGCTAAACCTTTCGATCAATGCAATGCATGCAATTGAAGGCGCGGGTGAGCTTACGCTCATGACTTCTAACCGTACTGTAGACCGTAGCGCTGGGGATAAACTGAATATATCTGCAGGCGACTATGTGGTGTTTTGCGTAGATGACAGCGGAATAGGGATGAACAGCTCAGTCAGCTCACGTATCTTTGATCCGTTTTTTACTACCAAAGGCGAAGCGGGTAGCGGCCTTGGTCTTAGCCAAGTGTATGGTTTTATGCAGCGTAGCGGTGGAACTATTACGGTTACCTCGACGCCGACAATTGGAACTCGGTTTGAATTATTCTTCCCTCGCCATATCGTGGAGGTGGTACCAAGGGTAGAAACTTTTGAAGCTGCGCTTAATTTATCAGCACATGGAAAGGAAACTATCTTAATCGTCGACGACGAGCCTGCAATACGAGAGTTAAATCAAGAATTATTATCCAATGTCGGTTATCAAGTGATCAGCGCTGAGGATGCTCATGAAGCGTTAAAGATATTGGAGACTACCGCGGTAGACCTTGTAATTAGCGATGTTGTTATGCCAATGATGGACGGCTATCAATTAGCACGAGAGCTTAAGCTGCGCTTTCCAAGCATTAAAATTCAGCTGGTAAGTGGTTTTACAGGTGATTATCAGCCCGATGCTCTGGACCTGGGTTTACAACACAAATTGTTGGTTAAACCGGTTAAATCTACAACACTATACAAGCGCGTACGTGAATTACTTGACGCTGAATAACCAAGTTTTCGAATGAATGTAGCACAGTATCATTGGTTATAACGATAGTCATAGCGACAAGTGCTTACGTACGCAACCACAGTGCAGATAAATTCTACGGCGCGTTTCTAAATAGCTGACTATACTTCGGGAAACTTACCTTTACGCTCATCCACAGAGCCTATTAATTTAGGTTAGGTCACAACGGTTTTGCGTCTGGTTTCAGTGGGTCGTTTGAACGGCGCTCTACTTGTACTTTGGGAAAATCAGAGAGAAGGATTTTGGGTACAGAGATTATTATTGTTGACGATGATCGACTGGTCGCAGAAATGTTGGCGACGGCGGCGAGCATTGTTGGTTTTAATACCCATATTTACACCCATGCTATTGATTTTCTTGCGCATGATCTTGATCGGCAAGATATCGTGTTGCTCGATCTCAGTATGCCGGGTATTGATGGTATCGAAGTCATTCGAACTTTGTCGGCCAATAAGCTCCCCATCGCTTTGGTTCTTATCAGTGGTCATGACCGTGGCGTACTGCATTCCGCAGAGCAGCTAGCAAAAGCGCACTCGCTTAAAGTGATTGGCACGCTGAGTAAACCCATCCAAATACCACATTTGCAACGCATATTGCTGAAACAATTTGCTTCCTTTCGAGCAACAAAAAAACTTTATCATTCCTGCGAAATAGCACTCGCTAAGCCAGAAGAAGTAGTGCAAGCAATTACCCAAGAGCAGCTACTGATTCATTATCAACCGGTGCTGGATATGACCACCTGCGACATGGTTGGAGTAGAGGCACTGGTACGCTGGCAACACCCTGAGCAAGGCCTAATATTCCCTGATGCGTTTATACCCGTAGCGGAGCAAAACGGCTTGATGGAGCAATTAACTGGGTATGTATTGGGCGCCGTACTGAAAGACCGTCAAGCATGGTTGAAGGAGGGTTTAGCACTTCATTGTTCAATCAATATATCAGCCGATAACATCACCAGTTTAGGCTTGCCTGAGCAGCTCATGGCGCTGCTGCATAAAAACCAATGTGAGCCGTCAGACATTACATTAGAGATTACCGAAAGCACACTAATGGGTGAACTGGTAACCTCATTGGACATCCTTACTCGGCTAAGGATGAAAGGGTTCTCTCTTTCTATTGATGACTTTGGCACGGGCTATTCTTCTCTTTCGCATTTGCACCGCATTCCTTTTACCGAGCTAAAAATAGACCGTGGGTTTGTAATGGACATGGTCAATGATGAAGAAGCACGGGCGATCGCAAAAACATGCATCATGTTAGGTCATGAATTGGATATGAAAGTTGTTGCGGAGGGTATTGAATCCCAAGAAATATGGGACATATTGGTTAGTTATGGTTGTGATTTTGGGCAGGGCTATCATATCGCTCGGCCTATGCCAGCAGATTCATTGCTGGAATGGTCTCAATCACGTTAACCGAATAACCTGAGAAGCATAATTGGTAAGCAAAAAAACGGGCCTTTCGGCCCGTAAAGCGCCTAGCAGCGAAGCTAAGCAGGGGAGTAACTGTTGCATTTAGGAAGCTGTGTAGCAGCGTATAAGGCTCCTGCTATCGAAGCTGTATCCAAATCCGCCCGCTTATCAGCTGCTGCGCTGCAGCATCATAATTGCCATGAACATGTACCTTTCGCGTGGCCGCTCCGGCATCTAGTCTGGCTTGCAAGTCCGTTACAAGCTCTGCAAACGTTGTATGCACCACTCGTGGTGAATTTGGCTGAGTGATGGCATAGGCTGCTGAATCGGCTTCGGTGGGGGTTATTTGAACAGCGCTTTCCAACTCTGCTAAATCAATCAAACCCCCGCCTTGGCTTAAATGATGAAACTGCCCGCTATCGGTTAAATTGAGCGTAAACCCTGTTGGGCTCAATGTCGCGAAAGCATCAAGTACTGCGGGGTTCCAAATGACGACCAAATTGGCGGCTAATGCATCAAAGCTGACTAATGTGTGCGCTTCAAAATCGATCGGTGCCGACCCAAACGGCGTCACAAAGCCTTTAGCCAACAACGGCGAGCCAGGTTTAAATTCACTCAAGTTTAAGGTTGAGTTGCCCACTTGATAAAAGCTTGGCATCGCGTCGTTGGATGCATCTTTGCCAGTGCCGCTAAAGTCGAACACTGCTGCGGGTCGCCTGTTTATGGACTGTAACTCGATAGCCAATTCCGATGCGCTGAGGTTACCGTTCTGCGCGACATGCCCTCGTAACGCAGTCATCAGCATTCTAAGGGCTCCGTTACTCGCATCTAATTCCAATTGCTCTGCGGTGGGGTCTACTATCAGGCCAAATATAGCGACTCGCTGGCCAACGGACACATCCAGGATGCTATGTGTTTCAACTGAAAACTGCTTTTTGACTAGGGTTGAATCTGCTACCAATACATCAATAGTGGTTTTAAACACAAAGCTACCGTCTGCACGAATTAGCGTTGCGCCCTGAATCGTTAGGGTGTCACCAGTTCGGGCGGTTACAGTGCCGCGAACAACATCTTGTTGCCCTCCTTCGACACTACTTCCTGCCAATACCTGTGTTGCAACGAAGCGCCGCGGGTTAAATTTAAGATGGCCAATGGCTCGGGTGGCGCTTAGTTCAGGCAGGTCTGCCATGGCATTAAGCCCGCCCTCACCGGTGTAGCTGACGTCATCGATATCAAAAACCGTTTGTGAATCAGTAATCACCGTTAGCTCACCAAAACGGTTGTCATTGGATTGTTTGTGTAAAAAAGGCCGAAGAATAACGGTGTAACTGCTTTGGTCGACATCAACGTTTTTAATCGCACCGCGGATACGATGAGGCTTATCTCGTTCGAAATTAACCTCAGCAATCAAGACCGGGTCAATAGTCAGTACTGGGTTATTGGGGTCGCTGAAATCAACTGAATTAGACGCCTTAAGGTCAAAATCTAAAGATAAATGAGATGCAACGCCAGGGGCAATAACCAGCGCATGTTTGCCATCCAGCTGAATGTTGACCTCTAACGTTGTGATCGCTTGCCCGTCGGTATCAACAAATTGAGTAATGCTAATTGGGTTGCCGTTCAGGTCTTCGGCCTCAATGGTTGCGGCGCTAAAATCTAATGTCATAGAGCCATGGGTATAAGCACCAGAGGGTACTGTACCGGCGGTTAAAAACTCAGTCATATCAACGTATTGACTGAAATCTACAGTGGTAGAAAGCGGGAGTGTCTCGATCACCGTGCCGTTTTTATTGGTCAAACTGATGGCGGTTACGTCTACCGCATAAACACTAAAGTCTCCTGGGGCATCGGTTAACGAAACCGTGAGGTTGCCGTCACTTGCACCGGTTGAGCTGCTGGTATCACAAGCCGTTAACGTCACAGCCATGAACGCCGCGATGAGTGTGTATAGGTACGGCAGCGTCTGTTTTGAACGTTTCTTGATAAAGCCTGGTTTGAATAGTTTCATGGTTTGATACCTAGTATGTGAAAGCGTAAATTTCCAAAGGTGTGCCGTTACATCTAAAAACACTTCGGCGACAAGTCATCTATTGAGTCTTTGATAGATTCAATATCTACCGTCTTATAACGCTTGGTTTTAAGCTTTGGTTGACAACAAGAACACTTTTTATTTGATCGAGTTGAATCGTTTAAATGTCATGAGAAAGCTGAGTACGAATGGTCGGGGTATGTTGAGGGTTTTAACCCGGATGAATACGAATGTGTGTTGTATAATTACAAATTATTGAAGTAGCTCTAGCCAATGGGCTATTTTTACTTGTAATTGTAATTAAGGATGAATGTGAATACTCGTATCTATTGCCTTGATGATCACAATGAAGCACTGGCTCAGGCGGTATCAACGCGCATGACCGGTGCGTGCATCGAAGTGGTATCTCGTACATTCCCTGATGGCGAGAGTTATCTTCGGATTACTGAAGATGCGAAGGGCATCGATGCCATCGTGGTTTGCTCATTAGATAACCCCAATGAAAAAGTATTGCAGTTACTGTTTTTGGTAGATGCGCTAAAAGATATGGGCGCAAAATCCATTGGGCTCGTTGCGCCATACTTGGCGTATATGCGTCAGGATATTCGCTTTAACCCCGGCGAAGCCATTAGCTCAAAAACATTCGCAGCGTTAATAAGCCAACATTTTGATTGGATGGTAACGGTAGATCCACACCTGCACCGCTACAACAGCCTTGATGAAATTTACAGCATTCCTAACAGGGTGGTTTCCAGCGCTAAAGCGATAGCGTGTTGGATAAAAGACCAAGTTGAAAAACCCTTGTTAGTAGGGCCAGATAGCGAAAGTGCTCAATGGCTTTCTGAGATTTCTGATTTATCCGGTATCCCGTATTTGTGTTTAGAGAAAATACGTTCAGGAGACCGAGACGTTGCAGTTAGCGGCGACGACTTCAGCCAGTGGCATGGGTTTGAACCCATTTTGGTAGACGATATTATTTCTAGCGGACATACCATGTTAGAGACCATTACCTACCTTAAAAATGCAGGGTTCAGCGCGCCAGTTTGTATTGGCATTCACGCATTATTTAATGATGCCACTTACCTTGAGCTGCAGCGTGCCGGCGCACGAGTCATTACGTGTAATACGGTTTTTCATCACTCAAATAGCATTGATGTTAATGAGGGCATTGTTACGGCTATAAAGGAGATAACTCGACCATAAGCTTGGTCGGTTATTTTCTAGAACTATACATAATGAAAATTATCGAAAATAATAATAAAAAAACAGAAGCTAAAGTTTCGAATAACGAAGATCTAAAAAGTACAGAGGCACCCTCAATACATTGGTATGTATACATTATTCTTTCGGATGATGGCAGTTACTACACAGGTATTAGTACCGACCCTTTGCGCCGTTTTACCGAACATCATACTCAAAAGAAAGGCGCTAAGTTTTTCCGTGGGCGCAAGCCAAAAAAAATAGTGTATTGCGAAGGGCAGCACAACAGAAGCAGTGCGAGTATTCGTGAAGCTGCGATTAAAAAATTGACCGCAGCTAAAAAGAAAGAGCTAGTGAACAGCTGTTTAAATGCCAGTGAACAAATTATCACGCTTTTAGAATCCAAAAATTCTGAAATCACCAACCACTCTGAAATCAAGTGACAGGCAGCTACTTAGCAGAGTCTACCTTCCTCGGTTTGGCTTAGAGTGAGTCCACTCTGCTAGCATCGTTTTAAGCGAAGAAACAAAAGCGATTGGCTGGTCAAGAAACAGGTGGTGATGACATTCCGGCAGCGATACAAAAGGCACGCTTTCATCTAGCATTTGAAACATGTATTCCTCAACATCGGGGACTACCACACTGCTGTTTTCTGCGTTGATTACACCCATTCGGCATGCAATTTTTTTGAAATCATCGCGCTTCTTTTCTTTCCAAAACGGCGATTTAAATTTGTCGTCGAATTTCCAAGTCCAGCCGCCGTCTACTTCTGTGATGGAGTGCTTGGCAATGTAATCAAGAATATACTGGTTTTCACAAGGCTGTGGTGGCATTAACCTAAAGCGCTGCTGGGCGGTTTCGAAGTCTGGATATACTTTCTTTTTGCGGATAGGCATCGCGCTTTTCCATTCGTAGTCTGGCGGCCGAATAGCCGAGTCTACCAACACAATGCCTTTAAGGTGTTCGCCGTAAATAGCTGCGGTACGAAGGGTCATAAACCCACCCATGCTGTGGCCAACCACGATAGTATCGTCGCCAAAACCGGCATCTTTGATGACGGCCATGAGTTCATCGGCGTAGCAGTTGGCTACGTATTCATCGCGATGCCCGCTGTCGCCCATGCCGCTTAAATCTATTGCGGCGACGCTGTATTGGTCGATAAAAAACGGCGCAATAAAATCCCACCAGTGGGCATGTGCGCCATTGCCGTGAACAAATAACAGTCCGGGTTTATCGTCGTCGCCCCATTTTAGGTAGTGAATGGGGCATCCATCTACTTCAACATAACAATCTTTACGGGGTGTTTCGATGGCTTTTGTGAACCATGCCGGAGTTGCTGCAACTGTATCGGTCATAAATGAACTACTAATTATGCGGGGTAGGGAATAGGGAACTAGTCGTGAAGACGCTAGTTAATATTTCTGGAGTAGCGCGTGCTACTCCAGAAATAGGGCTGCTTACAACTCGCCGAAACGATTTAAGTGGAAGTCAGCGTTGCCAAAAGTATGGCTGATCATGGTGAGGCGTTTGAAATAGTGACCGACATTAAGTTCTTCAGTCTGTCCCATTCCACCGTGCAGTTGCACAGCTTGTTGGCCAACATAACGGCCCGCTTTACCAATTTGTACTTTTAGCGCAGAGATAGCTTTGCTAGCTTCATCACTGCCTTCGGCCAAACGCATAGCGGCTAGCAGCATCAATGATTTGGACTGCTCGTGTTCGATGAACATATCCACCATACGGTGCTGAAGCGCCTGGAATGAACCAATCGCAACATCAAACTGCTTACGCTGTTTGGAGTAATCAACGGTAGTTTTGTACAGCACTTCCATTGCGCCTACTGCTTCGGCGCAGATGGCTAGCAAACCGTCATCAACCACGCTTTGGATTAACGGTAAGCCGTTGTTGAGCTCGCCGATAATATCGTCGGCGCTGACTTTTACATCGTTAAATGTGATTTCAGAACCTTGCATCGCATCAATGGTAGGGTAGTTTCTACGTGAAACTCCTGCTGCATTTGCATCGACCAAAAATACGGTAATGCCAGATTCATCACGTTGATCACCAGAGGTACGCGTAGTCACAATAAGCTTGTCGGCGCTTGGTCCGTTGAGTACCACACCTTTGTGCCCACTGATGCTGTAACCATCGCCAGAAGCAGTGGCTGTGGTTGTAAGGTCTGCTAAGTTGAAGCGACCTTGTGGCTCAACAAATGCGAAAGCCAGTTGTAATTTTCCTTCAATAATAGAAGGGATCAACTGTTCTTGTTGCACGGGTGTGCCGCCTTTGCTTAGGAATCCGCCGCCTAATACAACGGTTGCCAAGAATGGCTCGATCACAAGACCTTTGCCAAACTCTTCCATCACCATCATGGTTTCTAGTGCGCCGCCGCCAAAGCCACCGTGCTCTTCAGCAAAGGGGATACCTAACCAGCCCAGCTCGGCAAACATGTTCCAGTTTTCTGCGCTGAAGCCATTGTCTGCAGCGATATATTTTTTGCGATCTTCAAAACCGTAACTGTTTTGGATAAAGCGGGAGACGCTATCCTGTAGCATGGTTTGCTCTTCAGAAAGATTAAAATCCATCGTGTTGCTCCTGTTTTATCCTGTCTATTTAAATTTAAGGCCGAGAACAGCTTTTGAAATAATGTTGCGCTGCACTTCAGATGAGCCACCGTAAACTGTTGCGGGTCGGGTACTAAAGTACTGCAGCGCAGTTGATGTGCTGTAATCCGCTCCAATCATTTCGCCTTCGTAGCTACCCCAGTGGGTATCTTGAACGAATGGCTGGCAATAGTAGCCTGCACTTTCTAGGAATAACTCGGCAATCGCTTGCTGGATTTCAGTGCCTCGGACTTTTAGAATCGATGATTCTGGCCCGGGTGCGCCACCTTTTTGAACACCGGCCAACGTACGTAGGTCAGTGATTTCTAATGCCATTAAGTCAATCTCGATCTGAGAAATCTTGGCGCGGAAAGTAGGCTCTTCAATTAAAGGAGCTTGGCCAGTTCCAGTGGGTTCGGCGCTAGCAACAATCTTTAACTCAGAGAGACGATTTTTGGAACGAGCAACACCAGCGATGCCGGTACGTTCGTGGGTCAGAAGTAACTTGGCGTAGGTCCAGCCCATGTTTTCTTCGCCGATCCGGTTTTCAACCGGCACCTTCACATTGTCGAAAAAGGTGTCATTGACGTGCTGTTGGCCGTCAAGTGTGGAGATCGGTTTGACGGTAATGCCCGGGGTTTTCATATCGATCAACAGGAACGAAATACCCTGTTGTTTAATTTTCGCCGTCGGATCAGTACGTACCAGGCAGAAAATCATGTCAGCGTAGCGTGCTGTGCTGGTCCAGGTTTTTTGACCGTTAACCACGTAGTGTGTGCCATCGTCAGAGAGTTCTGCGCGGGTAGAAAGCCCAGCAAGGTCAGAACCAGCACCTGGCTCAGAGTAACCTTGGCACCACCAAGTGTCTCCGGAAAGAATACTGGGCAGATATTTTTTTTGCTGCTCTTCATTTCCGAAGGTGTAAAGAACCGGTGCAACCAAGTTCAACCCAAAGGATATTAAACGTGGGCAGTTGGCATTAGCCGTCTCAATATCAAAAATGTATTTCTGGGTTGAAGTCCATGGACAACCGCCAAGTTCCAGCGGCCAGTTGGGAGCAGCCCAGCCTTTTGCGGCCAGTTTACGATGCCAACGAACCGGCATGTCGTGATCCATGGAAAGACCGTTGCCCATATCTTTACGGTCCTGGTCGGTCCAGTTTTCTTTTAGGAATGCCTTTACTTCATCGCGAAATGCGATGTCCTCAGCGCTGAAATTTAGATCCATCGAGATGACCTCATGATGATGTTTTGGTTATTTTGGAAGCAGGAGAGCGTTAGCTAAATGATGCATGCGAAAGACACGTTAGAAGCAACCGGTAAAGTCAATCGGTGCGCTGCTGTAATCATTTGCCCCCAGCTGGGAAGTCAGCCAGAAATAGTATGCTTTGGCGGGCATTTTTACAAGAGTGGGCGGCAGATGATGCGGTATCTTGAGGCTGGTTTTAAGCCTGAAAAACTAGGGTTGTTTGCCGGGTTTTAATACAACGAACTGTGCGATATTGGGTAGCCGAGCGTGAATGTCATAGACAATCGAGCGCAATTCAAAGGGCTTCTTATGGGGGGCATTAACGGATATTTTTTGCGCTGAAAACATACCCGGTGCGTCATCAAAGTTTATAGGATTTAGTCGGTATACAGCGTTTACGTACTAGACATCATCTGGAAGCAGCACTGAAACAGCTCCAGGTATAAAAACGATAAGTAGCCAAGCTACACCCGGAAAATGGGGGTAGCTTGGCAGTTTTTGATGGCGTAGCTGGTAAGTCTGGAAATGAGTTACGGTGTTTAACCGGTAACCTTATTAGCCACCCAGGTCATGACGCTTTTTGCTTTGGGCGCATAGGGCGGCTTGATCCATTTTGCGGGTGAAATAGGGCCTTGATAATAAACCGATTTTTTGTGAGAAAACTCCACAAAACCATCAAAGCCGTGGTAACCACCTAAGCCGCTGGGGCCAATGCCACCAAAGGGCATGTTGTTGTGCGAGACGTGTAGCATCGTCTCGTTCACGCAGGCTCCGCCAGAAGTAGTGGAGTACACCGTGTCGATTGCGCGTTGATTGTTTTTACCAAAATAGTACAGCGCTAACGGTCTTGGTCGGTCATTAATGTATTGGATGGCGTCGTCCATTTTTTGGTAGCCAAGCACCGGTAACAGCGGGCCGAAAATTTCTTCGCGCATCACTTCCATATCGTCGTTGACGTCGGTGATTAATGTGGGCGGGATGATTCGTTTACCTTCGGGAATGGTTTCTGATGCGGGGTTGACCTGAATAACCCGTGCGCCTTTTTCTTTGGCATCGTCGATTAATCCTTGGATGCGCTGGAAATGGCGCTCGTTGATAATCCAGGTGATGTCGTCATTTTGGGCAAGGCTTGGGTAACGCTGCGCAATGTTTTCGCTGCACAGTTCTATGAAGCGTTCTTTCATTTGTTCGGGAATTAAAATGTAGTCCGGTGCAATACAGGTTTGCCCCGAGTTGATTAGCTTGCCCATCAAAATGCTTTCAATGGCACGGTTCATGTCGGCATCGTCAGCAATGATAACGGGGGATTTTCCGCCCATTTCAAGCGTAACTGGTGTGAGGTTTTTGGCGGCGGCTTGCATCACCATGCTGCCAACCTGCGTACCGCCGGTGTATACCAAGTGGTCGAAGGGTAATTCTGAGAAGGCGATAGAGGCATTTACATCGCCATCGATAACGGTGATGTAATTATCTTCAAAATGCTTGGCCAGCATTTGTTTCATGACCTCGGTGGTAGCAGGGGATAAATCAGAAGGTCTCACCATGCAGTGGTTGCCCGCTGCCATTGCGCCAATGAGTGGGCTTAGGCTTAGCGATGCGGGGTAGTTCCATGCGCCCATCACGCCGATGACACCCTTTGGTTGATAGAGAATTTTCCCTGTACCACCAAGGGTTTGCAGGGTAGGGCGCACGCGGCGGTGTTTCATCCAGCCCTTCAATTTACTTTTGGTGAAGCCTATTTCACCCGCAGGGGCGATCACTTCTGTGGCAATGGTTTCAACTTCGTTGCGGTGGCCGAAATCAGACATGACGGCTTCTATGAGCGGGTCTTTAAACTCGCCGATGGCGCGCTTTAAAGTGTCTAGATGAGCAATTCTTTGTTCAAAACTGAGTACGCCGTTGGCCATAAAGGCTTTGCGCTGGGCGTTTAGTATTGAACGATATGGGTTTTCTTTGGGCCCAGAAGCAGCCTCTGGGGTTTCATTTACGGCAGCGGCGGTAAGTGAGTTCATGTTGGGAGTCTCTGAGTATGAATGGATGGTTTTTAACGAGATCGCGTTAAACGAATAGTAGGGTAGTTTTTCATACTCGGAGGCTGTTGTGAATAGGGAAATTTTTTGTTTCATTGAGGTTTGCTGGCGATTAGTTATTTCGTAGATAATGGCCAATAAAAAACCGTAATTATGACTACTGTGCGTGCGTGCAATAGTGTGCATTGCGGGTTGTCTAGCTGGTTTTCTATCACGGCGATACTGAGGGCAGTAGGGATTTTGAATGATGGAAGTCACCCGGCAGATTGAGTGCTTGTACCTCTTTATACAATTGCATACTATTTCCGCGACCAAAAATAAACGTACTTGGTGCTTTAGCCAATAAACGCCGGTACAACATTG
>JAESUM010000054.1 GCA_016763075.1 Pseudomonadales bacterium | reverse complement strand
TGAAATGCTCCGACTGAACAAAAAAACCTCCGCTACCCATAGCCGGGTCATAGACGCGGCCTTTGAAGGGTTCGAGCATTTGTACAATAAGGCTAACGATGGATTTAGGTGTGTAGAACTGCCCACCCTTTTTACCTTCGGCCAATGCGAATTGCCCCAACATGTATTCGTAAACGTGACCGAGGATGTCTTTTGAATTTAGGCTGGCATGGGTAAAGGGTATTGTGGCGACAAGATCAATCAGCTCCCCCAATTTAGACTGGTCGATTTGCAGGCGGGTATAGAGTTTATTTAATACGCCTTTGAGTTTAGGGTTATCAATCTCAATAGCATCCAAGGCATTATCAATAAGATGCCCAACGGAGCTGATTTTTTTTGTGGTGCCGTCTGATAATTGAAGCTCCGCGCCACCGATGACTGTTTTATTGTTGTCTTGCAGGAATTTCCACCGTGCATCAGCAGGCACCCAAAAGACATTGACCTCTGCGTAATAGTCGCGCTGTTCAAGCTCTTCTGATAATTCTGCGTTGTACTCATCTGAATCTGCGCCACCAAAATCAGCAGGATCAAGGTAATAATCATTCTCAGGGTCTTTAAATAGAGCGGTGAGTTCGTCTTGGCGAATTTTGAAAGAGTCCGATACATATTTAATAAATACCAGCCCAAGCACGGTATGTTTATATTGTGATGCATCAAGGGTTGAGCGTAATTTATCCGCCGCATTCCAGAGCTTTTTATCTAAGTCATTTAGGAACTGTTGTTCTTCATCATTCGTCATAGTGGTTTCTCAGAATCTTTCTAAAAACAAGCCCAAGGCTCAAAAAAACTATTTTGTGCCTGCTTTATTCTTTTGTTGTTCAATCCAGCTTTCAATATCTTCTCGTTTAAACCGCCAACTACCGCCAACCTTAAAGCCCGGTAACTTGCCCTTTTGGGCAAGCCTATAGGCCGTCTTTTCTGCCAGTTTCAGGTACTCAGCGACCTCTTTCAAAGTCAAAATTTCATCATTCATAGCGTAGTCCAATAAATAGCCTAAGTGAGAGAATAGGGTGAAATGGGGCAGGCTACAATACGCTTATAATATTGATGGATTTTATGCCTTATGCTGAGCTGAAAGAGCGTTTCAATCGGATAACAATCAAGATTCTAGACACGCTCAAATTTTACCGACTGCCCGTTATAGCCCATTTTACGTGTTACGCGGCCTTTTACGCCTATCACTCGTCCCGTTGGAACCTGAGTGCTTTCACCGCTGTTATAACGCTTTGTAGCTGTTGATATATCAACAGTTATACCTAATTTGTTGGTTAACGCTTCCCGCGCCAAAACTGGAAGCCCTTTTTCAGGCACAACTTTGCCAGAGTAAGGCGACTTGCTCGCTTTGGCATATAGACCATAGCCGAACCGAATAAGCTGACCGTCTTTAATAAGCTGACGCAAAACACGGCCTACCTGATCCCGATCAGATAGGTCAAAAAAGTCCTGCGGTATAAAGACAGTATCTTTACTTCGACTTAGGCGGTATTTAATCTTACTTTTCAGCGTATTTAGTGCCATTACACACCCCTTCAACATACGACAGTTATATTACCAACATACGACACTGTAAATTAATTTAATATTAAATAATTATATATAATTCATGTAGTTATAATGATCAGGGCAGAAACGCGAAAGAAAATATATAAAATGGCGAGATATAAAATTAAACAGGCAGATACGAACAGCCCAAAAAGAACCATATTAGTTTCTTTTAGCTTAGAAATGAGTAATCCACAACAAATGATACTTATCAGTTGCAATCAACTAAAAAGAAACTAATATGTTTCTATAATGAATTAAAGCACCTTATTTGATTTTAGGAGAAGATCATGAGCGCCATACACGAACAACTAAAGAAACAAAGAAAGGCGCTCGGCCTAAAGCAAGAAGACATGATACTTCGTGTCGGTATGGCTCGCCAACAGTACCAACGGCTTGAGGCTAAGGGGAACCCAAGATTGGACACCCTTGAACTGGTGGCAAAAGGCTTGAAGATGGAGCTAATGTTAATACCTCAAGAAAATCTTCGTGCGGTACGCGATCTATTAAATGACACAATGAGCACCAAAGGCACTGTCACCCCAGAAACCCTGTCAGACGACCCTTGGCAAGAATTATTGGGGAATGACGAATGAGCACCACAGAAGAAGTTAGCGTATTAAAGCTTACCCTGCATGGAACTATTGTGGGGTATTTGACAGGCTACAAAGGTGGTCGAAATATTTTAATCTTTGCGCCTGAATTTCTAGTAAATTCAGCAAGACCGACTTTCAGCCTTACCACACATCCCGATTTCCCCAATGTCGATAAACTACTTTCAGAACCATGGGTAAAAAGACAACGACTGCACCCTGTATTATCCAACCTGTTACCCGAAGGTGCTTTACGAGAACTACTAGCGCAAGGTCTTAAAACCCATATCGATAATGAGTTTGAGCTATTCACCTATCTCGGGCAGGATTTACCCGGTGCATTAATCGCAACCCCTGTTGAACCTGACAACATCCCTGACTATTTACTAACCGCAACCGGTAACGCGAAAGTGGTCAAAACCCGCCTACAGGATGACGAGCATCATTTTTCTTTGGCTGGCGTACAAATGAAATTTTCCATGAGGGAAAAAGACGGACGTTATCAAATCGCAAAATCGGGTGAACTCGGTGACTGGATCATCAAAACACCTTCGACAAAGCACGTTCATGTTCCCTTAAATGAATTTACCGCAATGCGTCTTGCTGAATTGGCTGGGGTTGATATACCTGATATTAAGCTGGTCGAATTAAATAGCTTAGACGAACTCCCTTCTATCAACCTGCCTGATGAAAAATATGCCTTTGCCATCAGGCGCTTTGATCGCAATGATGGTCAGCGTATCCACATGGAAGACTTCGCACAAATTCTGGTGAAATATCCTAGTGAAAAATACAACAGTGCTAACTATGAGCAAATCGGTAAAGTTATATACGAATACACAGGCGACAGTCTTGGCAATGTTCAGCAGTTTGCGCGCCGATTATTGGTCAATATTCTTTTGGCCAATGGTGACGCGCATTTAAAGAACTGGAGCTTGATTTACCCCGATACCATCACACCCGAGCTCTCTCCCGCTTATGATATTGTGACGACAAGCGTTTACATGAATGGCGAAACAAAGTTTGCTCTGAACCTTGCTAAGAATAAGGAGTGGTATAAAACCTCTTTTGACCACTTTCAAATATGGGCAGAAAAAGCGGGTATTCCATGGCGCGCTATCAAACCGCATTTGGAAGACACGTTGGATAAAGCGCGCACCCTATGGCCAAATGTACTCAAAGACCTGCCTATGAATGAAGCGCACCAAGAGCAGCTTAAAGAGCATTGGAAATTGTTACACCCCAATTTTCGGATGGAAACGGATGGATAATTGTCTGCCAAGCATAGCAGTACACATAAATAATAAATGTCGATAAAATCTAATTATTTCGACATATAAGGCTAATATGTCGATACGGTAAACATATCAACTGAATTCGCATAGGCAACATTAGGGTGGTGCACTTAGGCTCTACCTTGAACATCAGGTAGAACTTTATCTTTCGCATTATCAGTAAGTTACGGGCGTTCCGTAAGATTTAAAACGCGGTGGTTCAAGTCCTCTCCTGGGCACCATTTAAAATACCTTCTTTAATTTTTAAAATACCTTCGAGCAATCCTTCTCTTTGCTGCTTTAGTCAGGCATTTCATTGTACTCACCATTTGTCTTTTAGCTGGTCTTTTGACAACTTAATACATCTATTCTGCGCTTCTGCTTGACGCGAACAACTTAACGGCAGCTAACGACCTTCTTACAATATGGGCCCGTACAGATTGCTCTTATGCTCCTGTTATAGCGCTAGCTAAAAAAAGGTATAACACCGCCAAGCGCATCACCTCTTTTCGATAGAACTGCCGAGTGTTTTCATCGTCGCCATCTGATATTATTGTCTACGTTTCAACCAATCCGAACAACATTATAAGAGCTCTCACGGTACAGGCCTTCCAAAGTGAGCATATCAACAAACACAACCGAGGCTTCAAAATGAGATTACGACCAATTGTAGGCGCCATTGGCGTCGCACTTTTAATACCCCAACTTGCTTATGGCGCACCCAACGGTAAACCATTCCAAGAACTAAATGCGTTGATTGAAGAAAACGCGACCGCCATAGATGAGAACGGCGAACTCATCGAACAAAACTCGGCGGCTATTCTTTCGTTAAGCACTGAATTAAGTACTTTAGATGGCCGTGTCGGTATTTTAGAAACCACAGTTGGCGGCCTGGTAATCGATTTTGGTGCGCTAGAAACCACGGTTTCAGGTAACACAAGCGACATCGCACTCGCCAATGCAAAAATTGCGGCTTTAGACGCTGAATTGGGTGATTTAACCACACAGGTTGATACCAATACTCAAGCAATTACCGATGCGGAAGCAGCCATTGTTACCGCAGAAGCTGACATCGACCAGCTAAATACCGATTTAACAACGCTCGATGCAACCGTAGCAGCCAATGAGTTATTAATTGCTGATGTGCAAACCGACATTGCTGATGCCGAATTACGCTTAGCGGGCCTTGAAACCGACACCACAACGAATGCTACTGCAATAGCGGCATTGGTCAGTGACTTAAATGACTTGAATGCGAGCTTGGCATCATTGGAAGCGATCGTTGATTCCAACACCGGGCGAATTTTACAAACTGAAACAGATATCGCTACCGCCGAAGGCAATATTGCAACCTTATATACACAGTACAACGATTTATTAGCCCTGGTTAACACCAATGCTGATGCATCGGACACTGCAATTGCAGCTTTAAAAACAGAACTGACTGCCTTGATTGACGCCACTAATCTGGATGTTGCTGCAAATGAAATTAAGCTAGCGGATTTGCAAGACGGCCTTGTGCAGTTTGCTAAAACGAATAGTGCGATTGCAAAGGATTTGCAGAAGCAAATGCTAGCTTTGGCTACATTAGTTGATTCCAACAGCACATCGATTTCAGCGTTGCAGGCACAGGTAGGCACGTTAACAGGCAATTTGACGGCGCTTAACTCGCAGTTTAGCAATTTACTTCTTTCTTTTAATCTTCTCAGCAAGCATGTAACTGTCCACCACAAAGAACTCGCAAAATTGTCGCTGGCGGTCGCGTCATTAGATCAGCGCGTCTCATCAGCAGAGGATGCAATAGCCTTGCTCGAGGCAGGCGGCGGACCAGCAGTTCATTTGGTAACAGACACGCGCCATAAAGGAGAGCATCACGTCGAGGCAATACGTAAGTTTTTCCGATCTACGATTACGCTAAACAAGTGGGTTGGAATTGTGGCTCACGTCCCCGCGAATGGGCGCACCACGAAGCACTGCATAGTCGACTCCGGAGATTATTTCGCGGGTTATAGGATCAACGGCTCACACGCC
Source organism: Pseudomonadales bacterium (assembly GCA_016763075.1). Taxonomy (GTDB): domain Bacteria; phylum Pseudomonadota; class Gammaproteobacteria; order Pseudomonadales; family JAHRWD01; genus JAHRWD01. Next base: position 27,548 of record JAESUM010000054.1, on the reverse strand, counting down.
ACCAGCTATGCGCGCACGTACGGCCTCCAATCTTTCTTGTGGACGAACGACACGCAGTTTTGGGTGAGAGTAGACTATCTAATTCGTTCTCAATCCTACCAAGTCGATAATACATGGCTGCAATCGATCGCAGTGGGCCACAATAGCGAAATATTCATACGCGACATTACGGATTTGTCTAATACGTTAGACGTGTATAACCGAGGTTGGCTTTATTATTTGGACAACACTGTAACGTACACTGTAGCCGACACTCGGCTCAAAGCCTGCGGGTTCTAGCCTGCTAGTATTTCCACTTGGCGTGTACAACCATGTACAGCGTCCGGTTTAGGTTTGTTAGCAATGCATTTGTCTAAAAGAAAAAGCACCACTAATCTCACCTAAACCGGTAACGCACCTGCGTTGCCATCCCTTCACATAATTACCTAGAGCCAGTGCGACCTCTCTAGAGGGAACATTGGCTTTTATCTTTTGCTCATAAAAAGCCGGTTAAAACGTTCAACGTTTTTTTTAACTGTATTGTTTGCAAGCTGCAATAGCTTTTGTGCAACGTGATATCTGAAAAAATCGAATCTATATCTTGACCACATTATGATTACTGGATTGCTGCTCACTTGCTTAACGCGTTAACAACTTGTTGTTTATTCCAAGGCCTTGTGCAATGGCATTTTTATTATGTGGCACAAAAAGCGACTTAAAAATGGATCTGTTTAGACAAAAAATAGAGCAGCCCAACAACCTGTTGCCGCAAGACGGTATCGCCAAATATCACGGGGTAGTAGCCGCGCTGCACGATGCTGACCATTACTTTGAATAACTGTTAAAAACCATACAATGGCGCCATGACGAGGCCATTATCTTTGGTGAAAAAATCAACACCAAACGTATCACCACTAAACGTATCACCACTAAACGTAAGGTGGCTTGGTATGCCAACCAGCCCTTTGAGTACACCTATTCAAAAACCACAAAACGCGCACTGCCGTGGACACAAGATCTACTGGCTTTAAAGGCGCTGGCAGAAAGTACTCTTGGTGAAACCTTTAACTCTTGCTTACTTAACCTGTATCACGATGGCAGTGAAGGCATGGGCTGGCACAGCGATGCCGAACGAGACTTAACCACCAGTCGCGCTATCGCTTCGTTGAGTTTTAGTGCCCAGCGCAAATTTTCCTTCAAGCACAAACAAAGCAAAGAAACCGTGTACGTTGAGCTAGAACACGATAGCCTGTTACTGATGGCAGGCACTACGCAAACCTACTGGCAGCACCGCCTTCCCCACAAAAAAATGCCACTCGACCCAAATGAACCTCACCTGTAGAACCAAAGATTGCCGCTTACGCTGGCTCGTTACCTGCACCCAAACTACCCGTTACCTATTTGTAACTCGCAACGGAACCAATCGCACTGTTCATAATCTGACCCCGAACAATGAACCCTTGTACCAAGCAGGTGACCTGCTGTCTAACTTATGAATTGGCTCAGCCGTAGCGAATTCAGGGCGACGGCAGCAGTAAACCGGCTTACCTAAAGTAGTAGCTTTGCGCCACGCACAATAAAAATAATTACCTCGAGGCTCCTGATGAACAAACTTCCTGCTCCGAACATGCTGGCTGCTGCTTTTCTTGTGTTGGTTGCTGCGTTTTCTAGTCAGTCTTTTGCTAAGCCTGCTATTTATACCGGGTATTTCAGCAATGTAGCGCTATCAGGGTACGACACCGTTGCCTACTTTAATGCGGGAAAACCGGTAAAAGGCAACAAACATTACTCGACCCAATACATGGATACCCAATGGCATTTCAACAGCCAAGAAAACCTCAATGCGTTTATTGCCACGCCTGAAAAATACGCACCGCAATACGGCGGTTATTGCGCCTGGGCCGTTGCCAATAACAGCACGGCCAAAGGCGATCCCAAGCAATGGGCCATTCACGAAGCCAAGCTGTACCTTAATTACAACGCCGAAATTCGCCAAAAATGGTTCAGCGACAAAAGCGCACTGATCATTAAAGCCAATGCTTTTTGGCCCAAGGTTTTAAAATAATCTGCGCCGAAAGCCCAAAAATCGAATGCCTTCACACGAGACAAACCCATGAAGAATAAAATCATAAACATCGTTAGCTGGTTAATTGTTTTATGGACAGCAAAAGTCTTTCTGTTTTCCCTACCGTATAAATTTACCGGCCACCCCGACACACAGCATATATTTGGCACCATAGGCACATGGATGCAGGGCATTTTGGGTAATAAATTTGGCGCGTTGTTTGGCCAATATGGCGCATATGCGGTGGGCAGTGTTGAGCTACTCACAAGCTTGGTGCTGCTTTCACCCATACTGTTCTTTGCGTTGAAAAAAGCTCGGCTCGTCGCAGCCGTACCACCAACGGCAGTTATTCATGCGCTGGGCGGGTTAATGGCCGCAGGCGTGATGGCCGGCGCTGTGTTCTTTCACTTGTTTACGCCCCTTGGCATAGAGGTTATTCACCATGGCCAAAGTGACAACGGCTCACTGTTTTATGCGGCGGTTTCAATACTGATATGGAGCATCACGTTATTTGCATTGAACTTTTTGAGCTGCAAGGCTTCTGACACCGGAACTTCAACGGTGTAACGGTTACTTCTAGGTTTTCACTTGATTATTCGACTCTCACAAATATTCACGTACATTCTGTTTTGCGTGGTCCAGCGAGCACCGGCTTGGCGCTATTTTCAGCTTAATGCCAACTACTTTAACCAAGAGCTGGGGATCTATTCAAAACTAGACACCGACCAGCTAATTCCAAAACCCTGGCGTCTTACACAGGTGCTAGATTGTGGTAACAGCCAACCAGCACACTACCCGGTATTCGTGAAACCAGAATGGGGCCAAAACTCATTTGGTATTCAGCGCGCAGACAACCTGCAACAACTCAGCAAGATTCGCGCTGGCCGCGCCCCAAACAGCAGCAACCGCAACAGCAATTATTTAATTCAAAATGCCGCCGCTGGAAAACGCGAATTCGAAGTATTTGTTATTGCAGCAACCCACTCAGGCCAGCCGCCTGCAGTGCTATCAATTACCGAAACCATTAACCACAGCGACGAGCTGTACCCCATTAATGGTATCTATAACCAAGCCACTTCCTATTGCGACCTATCGTCACAATTGAGCGATGACCAAGTTAAATTGCTGTGGCAGCATTTATCACAAATAGGCGATTTTAGGTTATCTCGGGTCGGCATACGTGCCAACAGTCTTGAAGCGTTAGTCAGCGGCGATTTCCAAATCATAGAAATTAATCTACTTTACCCAATGCCATTAATCGTGCTTTCCAACAACTGTAACTGGGGTAACAAAATTGCCTTTATTGTTCGCGCTATGTGGCATTTGGCAGCGGTTACCAAAACCATACCTTTGTCGCAGCCGCGTAAATCTGTCTTCTTTAAAAAGCGAACCTTGGCGCACCGACTGAAGCTATCCAATAAAACCACACCTTCCAATGAGCCACACTCATGAGTGCAATTAGAAAATCAGTTTATCAATGGATCAGCGCCCGCTTTATGGATGGCTGCAGCAGTTACAACAGCCTAGAGGTGCGCAAAAGTTGCCGCTCAAAAGAGCAAGCCCGTGCAGTGTTTTCACAAGGTAATGTTCCCCACGCAAAGGGGCTTATATTTATCAACCCGTTTAAGGCCATTACCTTTGCAAAACAACATGGGTTTCCGCTGGTAATTAAACCCAACGTAAGCGGGTTTTCTCGTGGCAGCCACTTTCCTATTCGCAGCTATTCAGAATTATGGAAAGCGATATTTTTTGCCAAGTTGTGGTGGCCCGCTACTGTTGTAGAGCAATATTTAGAAGGCAGTAATTACCGTGTAGTGGTGGCGCAGGGGGAAATTATGTCTGTACTACAGCGTTATTCGCCATTTGTAGAAGGTAATGGTGCACATACTATTGAGGCACTTATCGATCAAGAAAATAAAATCAGAGAACAGATGCAATTATACCCCTGCATCTACCCGCTTCAAAAAGGTGCGGTGACGCAGAAGTTCCTCAAAAAACAAAAGCTAAGCCTGACTAGCATTCCTAGCAAAGGTGAAATCATCACCTTGTTTTACAGAATATCACTTGCCCCAGGCGGGGTAGTAAGAACCATCGACAAACAAACCATACCGCAAGTTAACCAAGATTTATTCAAACGCGTATTAAGCCTGTTTGATGCCAATATTTTGGGAATTGATGTCATTTTAGAAAAGGGAATCGAAACAGATTACCGCGATCAAAAATGTATATTTCTTGAAGTAAACTCAAGACCTTACCTGAAAATGCACGACTACCCACGCTACGGAGAAAAAGAAGATCTTTCTGAATACTTGGATTCTCTTGAACAACTTGAAATAGCGCAGACTGATACTTTTTAGTGAATATAACCCCAAGAGACTTTTATACGTTCTCAGGATTTCATTCATTATTGATAGGATTACTGCCGTTTTTCATCCCTGTAATTTTATGGGAAAGCGGCGCAAGCCTAGCTAAAATATCGGGCTTTATTTCGTTAACCGGCGCGGGGTTCATAATAACCCTTTGGTACTGGGACGGCTTACGCGAAAACAACCAATGGACAAAAATAATTGCGCTTTCGTTTATCGCAGAATTATTGCTTATTGGGCTGTTAGCCTGGCAACCTTCATCGCTATCTATTTTTGGACTAGCGCTTTTAAATGGCGCGTACAATTGTTTTTACTGGTCTACCCAGCGAGCCATGTTCAACCATATTAGCTCTGCTAAAACCACCGGAAATAGGTTTGGTAACTTTCAAATTATTGTAGTGATTTCACTAAAGGTTGGAATACTTGCCGGCGGCTACCTGTTAGAAACCATTGGAATTACGGCCATTACAGCCATTGCGGCGCTGTCTGTTTTGACCTCTTCCATTGGGTTTTACTTGCTCACCAAAGGCAACACTGCCAGCCCACACAACAAACAAGCTGACCGTACAACAAATCACATAAACAACATTGAAGAACCCGCACTTGGCTTTACAGCTATTTTGGCTTTTAAAGACCAAAATAAATCTAAAACAATATTCTTACTCGACGGACCTTTTTTGTATCTTGAGAGCTATTTTTGGGTGCTGTCTATTTACCTGCTTACACACCAAAGCCTATTTACCTTAGGGTTTATTGTTGTAGCTTTAACCCTAATATTGTCGGTTGTATTTTTTCTTATCAAAACCAAAATCGACAATGCCCACCAACCCACTATTTTTATAATTGGGGCCGTTGCGTACGCGGCAAGCTGGCTTTTAAGAGGCACCATAGATTCCCAAAGCGAAGAATTAGTACTCTATTCAACCCTTCTTATTATTGGGTTTTTCAGCACCTTTTTTCGCTTAGTCTTTAATAAACGTTTTTACGACATTGCCAAACAACAAAATACCTACCAATACCTAATTTGTAAAAGCTATTACTCACAATTTGGAATTTTTATTTTCTTCGGGGTATTAGCGCTGGTTTTTTACAACCAAGAAACCGTTAAAACAGGTTTGGCTTACACCTACTTATGGGCTGCGCCATTGGCACTTGGCTACAGCCTTTATTTGTTTGCATCGCGTAACAAATTTCACAAATATTTTCGCACATCCGGCAAAACATTATGAACATTACCGTAACAGGAAATCTTGAAGCCGTTGATCAGCTGATCAACTTTATTGACGACCTCAATGACACTCAATACACCTTCCGAGCACAACCTTGGTTTGATAGTTCTATTGGGCAACACCTTCGCCATATTGTAGATTTGTACTTGGCTTTGATCGTCAATACAGACGGCACCACAATAGATTACGACGTAAGGCGTAGAGGCGCAGCAATAGAAACAAACCGTAAAATTGGCCTGCAAGAGTTACGCGATATTAACTCATGGCTCAATATCGTCTCCTGTGAAAATATTGATAAACCGATTAAAATCATCACCGAAGTTTCTATGAATACTCAAAGCACCCAGCAGTATGACTCCTCTTTTGGGCGCGAGTTAAGTTTTGCCTCCAGCCATTTAACTCATCACCTTGCACTAATGGCAGTTATTGCCAAAATTGCCGGCAAACAAGTTGATCCGATATTAGGCTTAGCACCTTCCACTGCAACCTTTATACGCAAGCAACAGGTGGCCGTGTGTGCACCTTAACTTGGTTTCGTGATGATGAGCAGTACCAGGTTTTTTTTAACCGCGATGAACAGCGCACACGCCAACAAGCCAATATTCCCAGCGCAATAGAACACCAATCTATAACCGTTTTATTGCCCATTGATCCCGATGGCGGCGGCAGTTGGATCAGCGTTAACCAACTTGGCCTAACACTTTGTTTGTTGAATTATTATCAAGGTAGCACCCCAGCAGGAAGGCTCATTAGCCGTGGCAAGCTGTTACGCTCATTTGCGCATTTGGAAGATATCGAGCAAGTTGCCCAAGCAATTAAATCATTAGATTTAATGAATTACGCACCCTTTAGTTTGGTGGCATTTGCCCGTAGTTCTGTACTTCACGCAAGTAGTTCTGCACCTGGCTCAGCACTTCATACAAACAAAATAACTGAGCAAGTTTTTCAGTGGGATGGCAAGCAACTGGGCTCTTTTGCACCAAACAACATGATGACTTCATCTTCTGTTTCATTTGATGAAGTATTCAAAACCAGAACACAATTATTTGCGGCCAGCTTTTCATCACCTGCACCGGGAGTTAATCCAACCTTGCGTAGGATCCAGCACAAGAATTATCACGCAACTGACGACAATGGAGATAAGAATTATCGCGCAGTGTGCATGCACAGAGAAGACGCCAAAACCGTTAGTTTTAGCCATATTTCAGTCATAAACCAAGAAGTTACTTTTAATTATATTGATGGCTCGCCCTGTGAAAGCAGCGACTATGTGCCGCCGTTAAGTATCGCTGCGCCTTGACGTAAAACTGCTATTTACGCCTCCTAGTATTTTTGTAGGGACACTCCAAATTGACCCGCTCGACGGGCTAAGGCGCAACGTTTTATTTTAAGGGTTAATCTCGGCCCCCAGCGCCACCTACCGGCTCAATTCCAAAATCATCTTTGAAGCATTGTCGTCGGCGCACACGCTGTTTTGTTCAAAGGAAATAGCGCTACTCCAATGAACTTACTCCTTGGAACTCGATTAAAACCAGCCCCCAATAGCCCTGTTGGCTCATAAACGGCATGCGGCATTAATGATATTCGAATATCACTCATACCGTACAAAATACCGTCAGGTTCTTTTACACTTTTTGATCAAGATACAACCAAATATTATAAAACCTCATATAAAACAATATCTTACAATTTCGGCATAAAAATTGCTTACCAGGAGTTGAAGGACATTTATCGTAACTGTAATTAGAGAACAATCAATATGAACATAAAACAACTTATTGCCGGGCTGATTTTCGCCCTGGCAACCATTGGCAACACTCAGGCCTCTATAATTGGCGGCCCCGCAACAGCGAACAATTGCTTCCCTTTTGGCTGCACCAATTGGGAGCCTGTATACCAGCAAGTATTTGATGCTTCGTATTTTACTGGCACCACCAACATTGCCAGCTTAAGCTTTTATAACACCTTCAACGACGGCGGAGATTGGGGTTCAACTGGCAACATAGAAATTAGCCTTTCAACAACCGCTGCAACTGTAGATAACTTGAGCAATAACTCTACCGATAATTTAGGTTCGGATGTCGCTGTTGTTTACACCGGTGAAATATCTGCTGGAACATTTGGTGACCGGTTAGATTTTATTCTAACCAGCGTATTTAACTACGATGCCAACACCGGCAACTTATTGATGCAAGTACGCAATATTAGTATGACTAGCTCCCGCGTTACCTTCTTCGATGCTGTAAACGCCAACTCTGATGGAATGTCTAGACTGTTCAGAGAAGCAACAGACTCCTATGGACTAGTTACCGGCTTCAACGAAGCCGGTACTGTGACGCCACCCTTACCGCCAACACCGCCAACACCGCCATCACAAATCCCTGCGCCCGCAACACTAGCGCTGATGGGTTTGGGTATTGTTGGTTTACGTTTTTCAAAACGTCGCGCATAAACTCGCTGGTTTAATCCAGTAGGTTACGTAAATGCACGGTGTTGATGCTGATCAACCCGTGCATTTTTTTGCCTGCGTTTTTATGCTTAGCTTGCCATTTTGCAAGGTTGATCAGCCATCACTGCAATATCGCGTTGGTTCCGCTATTTGAGCGGGCAATCAGCCTATTAGCGATTGCGCTGGGTACCCGCGCTACGCAAATTTTTATCACACAGCCTTTTCACCGACTTTTTTATAGCACGACTACAACGACTGATGCCCCAAGTGCACGTGTATCTGCGGGAACTCTTTTACCAGTTCAGCCAGTACGTTCAGGCTGGTTACGCTTTGTGGTATGTTCGCAGAAAAAGTACCCGGTTCAACTTGGTGCTTCCACCCCCACGCGGTATGGCTGGCATCCCCCGTTAACAGATGCGGGCCGGTGGTACTGTTTACCACATACGCGGTGGTGCCTGGCGAGTGCCCCGGCGAATGAATAGCCCAGACAGAGCCATCACCAAAAATGTCGATCACTTGCGGCTTGGTGCTGCCCTCAAACCCCCACTGCCTAAGCACCTTGGCGTTAGCCAGCAACCTGTCGGTTGTGCCTTGAACGGCGGCGTTGGCAAAGTTACTTAACTGAACATCGCCGGGGCCCAAATACACGGCAACGCCTTTGGGTAAATCCGATACTCCTAAAATATGGTCAATATGAATGTGGGTTAAAAACACGCCGTTTATTCCGTCAGGAAAGGTACTGGCGATTGATTTGGTGGTTTTACGCACTTTCAGTGCATCGGTGTCCATGGCCATTTTTACGCCATAAGAAAGATCGCTTGTGTCGCTATTGGGCAACATTTTTTCAGACACACCTGAGTCTACAAAGTAGGTGCCTTTTGTTGGATGCTGAAGGCTGTACAGGTAAATTTCTATGGGCTCTGCACGTTCTTCAAGCCCTGCTTCTATGGCTTTTGGGTGTTCCAAATTGAGCAGGCCAGATAAGTTTATCTGCCAGTTAGCAGACAGATGCTTGGTAAACACTACAGTGCCGGGGGCGGCTAACGATGCACGCAGTTGTTGCATGCTTGAAGCCTGGCCTAGTTTTGAAGGAACGGTTTTAAGGGTGCTGGTTTCACAGGCGCTTAACAGCGGAACCATCGCTACTAGTGCGGCCAACGCAGCTGGCTTAGCTAACGTAACCGACTGTACCAACTGAACTAATGGCATTGCGAATTTGAGTGTTTTGATCTTCATCATAAACTCCGATGATGTGGGTTTTGGGTACTGGGTTGTAACAACGAGCCGACAGTATTATCGATACGAATATTGATGTGAATTACCTAAAATCACATACCAGCATACAAAAACGAATAGATGATGAAACTATCTTGGCAAGACGCCCAAACCTTTCTTGCGGTTACAGAACACGAAAGCTTTAGTGGTGGATTAGCTTGCACCTTTTGCAAAACAGCTGCGTACGCTAGCGCCTAATATACGACTAGAGATTCTCGCGAGCGTGGATCATATTGACCTTACCCGCGGTGCAGCCGATTTGGCTATTCGCACTCAGTTCCCCACTGAACCGGAGCTGGTTTCCCTGCATTGCGCGCTTTCCCAACCTGCGGCTTATGCCTCCAAAGAGTATGCCGCTACGCTGACACAACCCTGCGACTGGCCAGATATTCAGTGGATATCCTGCTCAAAACCTTATACAACCGTACAACCAAGGCCCATGCTTGAACGTTTAATTAGCGGTTTTGAGCCGGTTTTTTGCTCGGATAACTACCTTGTGCAAAAGGCTGCATTCGCCGAAGGGTTGGGCGCGATGATAATCAACTGCCGGCCCGACGACAGCCTGCAAAAAGGGGGCCGTGTGCCAATTGATGCAGGGGGCACCCTGCCGCAGGTTGAAAGCTATATTGTGTGCGCCAAAAGCATGCAGCACGTGCCGCGTTTAATGGCAGTGGTTAAACACCTGATCGCCTGTTTATGAGCCTGCTGTGTTTTAGCCAGCGCTAATCACCACGGCGCTCCTTAAGCATTGTTTTTTGTTCCCCCTGCACGTTGGCTTCTATTGCCTCCTAATCCCAATCCCAATCCCAATCCCAATCCCAATCCCAATCCCAATCCCAAAAAGCCTCGCACACCACCTTATCGCAATATGTTGGCTAAAAAAGGTGCGGTATTGCACAGCTGAGCTACTCTTTCGATATAGAGCAAAGCAGCTTCGTTTGGCGTTAAGGCTCACACCCACGCTCACCTTTTATTGGTGTGGCCTAGGCACCGGTTGTAAGACGCTGTGTCTTGTTAACCGCCCTAGATTGAAGAGATATATGCACGCTGCTTACTACACCACTTACTAGACCACTTGCCATTAAATTGAACAGGAAATGAGTCATGAATTTGCTGAGTACGTTTGCGCGAACCCTTGTATTAGCTTTACTGTTTTCTTCTTCCCAAACCTTTGCCGAAGCCGAAACGGTACCCGAGTCGATTGCTGGCACTACCCGAGTAACGGCGGAACAAGTCATTGACCTGTTGGATGAATACGATGATCTCGTCATCATCGATTCAAGAAAGCCATCGGATCGAAGTAAGGGTTTTATTGAAGATTCCATCGCCTTGCCAGACTTTGACACCACCGCCGAAACCCTTGCAAAGCACATTCCCACAAAAGACGCCGCGGTGGTTTTTTATTGTAACGGCGAAAAATGCGGCCGTAGCGTTAAGGCTTCAAAAATCGCGGTTAAAGAAGGGTACACCACTGTCTTTTGGTTTAGAGGTGGTTGGGGTGAATGGACTGAAAAAGGGTATCCCGTAGCCAAATAGTCTTACATTATCTGGATGGTCTTTCTAGGATGAACATTACACAAGTTTCGATAAGAGGGCTGACCAGCTCGGTTCTTCTATCGATCAGCGTTTGTATTATTGTCATGATCATCATGGCAGTTGATAAACTTCGCGATGAATCGCTACAGGCGCAAGAATCTACCCTGACGCGGGTCATTGGTATTGCGGCGATAGAAAGCCTCGCAGACACCCAAGAGCTTTTAATCAGCCTTGGCAGCGATGCCGAAAAGGAGCTTCGCAAACCCCTCAAGTCATACCTTAAAGCACTTTCAAAAAACACTCCCAACAAGGCAGAGAAGCAAGCGCTACTCAGAGAGTTATTAGACGTAAACTTTCATGTGCGTTACACCACCATGGGTATCGTATCGCTTGTTAAGGTTAGGCTTTACGACAAAAAACTCAATTTCGTAGCCGCAAGCACAGAAGGCTATTCTCAGCTGGGGCAAAAACTCCCTGATTTTCTGCATACTCTTGCTGCTGCACGCGAAGGCCCGCAACGGCTAAAACCCCTGAGTGGCCTTTGGTCTTCACCCGAAGGGGCTGTGTATTCCACCTTTTGCCGGTGGGCGGGCTTAGGCTACGTGGCTACATTGAAATTGTTGCCAACCCGGTTCATAACATGGGCCGCATCGCAGAAATAACCCAGCTACCCCTCACGGTTATTCGGCCCGGTGGCGAACAATTAATGCGTACTCAAAACTGGGAAGAAAGCCTTGGTGACGACACCCTCGAAGTCAGTCATATGCTAGTAGGAAAGGACAACCAGCCCGCGCTTGAGCTTCATATGCTTGAAGATATGACCATCTTCAACAACACCATCGAAAACACTCAAATCACAGTCGTTGCTGCCTTCACCGCATTTTTAGTGGTGGCTCAGCTGGTTACGCTGTGGTTTTTTTCAAAGTTCTTATTTAAGCCAATGCGCGGATTAATTCGTGATATGGAAGCTTGCGCCGATGGCGACCTTACATTCACAGTGAACACCAACGGCTTGAAAGACATTAACCTTGTCGCGCTTGCATTGGCTAGCCTTGTTAAAGGCCTAAATACCCAAGTTCAAATGATTCGTGCCAACGCCGATAAAGTAGCCTATTCCTCCAACAAACTCGCTGATGTTACAAAGATTGTGACCGATGTCATTGTTGAACAAAACCGCAAAACTGATGAGGTTACAGAAACCACCACAGACCTGTCCGTCACGAACCGGTTAGTCGGTGAAAATGCCCAAAAAGGCGTTGAGTCTGCCCAAGCCGCCGACATCATGGCCCAAGAAGGCAAGGTCATAATTAGCGAATCAATCGCCGCCATTTCCGGTGTAACCGCAGAGTTTGACCGCATTGGCCAAGTGGTTTCACGAGTAGAAACCGACTGCGGCGATGTAGCTTCGGTTCTGCAAGTGATTCAATCCGTTGCCGAGCAAACCAACCTACTTGCGCTTAATGCCGCTATTGAGGCGGCTAGAGCCGGCGAACATGGCCGAGGGTTTGCTGTGGTTGCCGACGAAGTACGCTCGCTTGCGCTGCGTACCCAAGAATCTACCGTTGAAATCAATGCCATTATTGACCGGCTACAACAGAGCGCAACCATGGCTGTTGGCGTAACCTTAGCTGGACGTGCCCGCGCAAACGACACCAATAAAAAGACAGCCAGTGCAGAAACCTCCTTAAACACAATTACAGAAGCGGTTTCTGGCATTGTTAGAGTTAACTTAGAAATTACCGAAGCGGCCAAATACCAAACACTGGCCTCAGATCAAATTTCTAAAACCGTCGCCGCGATATCAAAACTGAGTACAAAATCTGCTGAAGCGTCCACCAGAACATCAGCTGCAAGCAGGGAGCTCTCTAAGCTTTCTGATGATTTGCAGGCTGTGGTTGCGCATTTCAAAGTTTAGAAACCCTAGCTAACCGCACTGGCTTTAGGCATTACCCAGCCCGTGTTTTGTTGCGAACTTAAGCTCGCAATAACGCTTTTATTTTGCCTTGCCTCACTTCACTTCACTTCATCCAATCGTAAATACCGGCTAAGCAGCGCATCTATAAATGGTTCTACATCGTCATAACCATATTGCTGGGCGCTGAAATCACCCTTGAGCAATAAGCTAGATAAACCTTGCACCAAACTCCAAGCAAAGGCGGTATCTAACGCTAGGTTAGCGGGCTGCTCGTCTGCCTTTAGCGGGTGCTTACTCAGTGCATCCACCAGCAAGTTATAACTGTGAGCAGAGGCTGTTTGCTGTTGCTCAACGTCTATTAGGCCTGCCATTTGGCCATTAAACATCAGGTGATAAAGGCTTGGGTTATCTAATGCGAACATCACGTATCCCTTGCCCAAACCCGCTACATAATGGTTTGCGCCGCTATCGTTTGAAACGCTTGCTTGTGCCTCTTGCTGCATGCGCTGGCCAAAACGCTCAAACCCTTTTGCGGCTACCGCGCTGAGTAAATCACGTTTATTTTTAAAGTGGTTATAGGGCGCTGCCTGAGACACCCCAGCGGCTCTAGCAACCCGGCGCAAGCTAAGCCCCGCCAAGCCTTTTTCTTCAAGTAATTTAATCGCTTGTTCGACAAGTGCACTGCGCAAATTGCCATGGTGGTAGTTTTTATTAGTCACGTTACGCTCATTTTTGGGTATGAAACCAGATTGTAACTTGACGCTGTCAATATTGTCTGATACTTTTATATTAACATCGTTAATATTTTTGTTTAAGTAACTCGAGATAACTATGAGCCAAGTCATAAAACAACGTATGACCGCCCAAACCGACGACGATTTTGTGGTGTTTTTGATTGGCATGCGAATCAACAAAATACACAAAGTACACCGCTGGGCACCCGTAGTATGCGCGATGGGACAAATGGTAACGGAGCTTATGCGCCAGCCAAGTTCTGATTTGCTGCATCTTGAATCTTGGTTTGGCCGCACCACCATCATGGTTCAATATTGGCGCTCTTTTGATGCACTTGAACGTTATGCCAAAAACCCCAATCAGGCGCATTTACCCGCTTGGGCCAAATTTAACCAACGCGTTAACAGCACCGGTGATGTCGGTATTTGGCATGAAACTTATACCGTTGCACCGAGTGCATTTGAAACCATGTATAACCATATGCCGGAGTTTGGTCTAGCCAAGGCAACCAAAATAGCGCCTGTCACCGCAAAGCTAAAACATGCCCGGAGCCGCTTGAACCAATAAATTTACAGCCTGTACTCTTCAAAACCTGCATATACAGCTATATTAAAAATACTAACCTGCGTTATAAAACCGACGCTACGTTTGGCCCGCAACACGGTTTTGTACGCTGATATGCACGTTTGTTTTGGAGCAAGTGGTGCACCTATCCAAAGGCACGCTAGAGATCCTAAGAACCCAAATTCGCCAGCATACTCATGCCGACGAGGCCACCTGCGTTCGCCAGTTATTGGCCGCATCGCAACTCACAGATACCCAACGCAGCGCCATTATTAGCCGAAGCCATGCATTGGTTACCGCTTGCCGAAAAGACACCAAAGGCGTCGGTGTGCTCGAGCGGTTTATGCAGCAATACGACCTTTCTAACCGCGAAGGCATCGCGGTTATGTGCATGGCAGAAGCACTACTGCGTATTCCAGACACCGAAACCATTGATGATTTGATCGCTGAAAAGTTAAACCAGGGCGACTGGGATGCACATTTTGGTAAGTCGAATTCGATGCTGGTTAATGCATCTACTTGGGGGTTATCAGTAACCCGCAGGATGCTCAGCGGCAAGTTACCCGTGCCTCAATCAGCCTCATTACTCAATATTTCTGCTGATAGCAGCGCTGCCCTTACACAACTGTTTCGCCGGCTTGGAGCTGCGGCGGTTCGTGGCGCTATTGGCCAAGCCATGAAGGTCATCGCGCAGCAATATGTGCTGGGCCGAACCGTGCCCGAGGCCATTCGTGCTGGCCGACGAAACAGCAAAGCCGATACTCGCTTTTCGTTCGATATGCTTGGCGAAGGTGCGCGCACTATGGATGACGCACAGCGTTATTTTGAAGCCTATTCTACTGCTATTAGTGACCTTGGGGTGCACCATAAAGCGCATTCTAAACTTCAATACAATTCAAAAATAAGCTCTCAACAAACACTTCAAGAAAATACCCAAGATGATATCTGCGCCAGTGACAGTATTTCGGTTAAGTTGTCTGCCCTGCACCCCCGGTACGAAGCCTTACAAAGCAGCCGGGTAAACGTTGAATTGCTGCCAAAGGTCACTGCGCTGGCGCTACAAGCCAAAACCAATGGGCTGGGGTTCACCATAGATGCAGAAGAATCCGAACGCCTGGAATTATCGTTAACGCTGTTTGAATCGCTTGCGACAAACCCCAAGCTTGACGGCTGGAACGGCCTTGGGCTTGCGCTTCAGGCATACAGTAAACGTGCACCGTTTGTTGCACATTGGTTGATCGCGCTGGCACGAAAAACCAAACGGCGCTTTTTGGTACGTCTGGTAAAAGGCGCGTATTGGGACCACGAAATAAAGCTAGCGCAGCAGATGGGCTTTGATGATTACCCGGTCTACACCCGCAAAGCCAATACCGACCTTTGTTATCAAACCTGTGCAGAAATCCTGTTAAAAGCACCCGATGCAATCTACCCGCAATTTGCCACCCACAACGCCTACACCGTATCACTTATTCAAGAATTAGCCGGCACGGCAGGCTTTGAGTTTCAACGCCTGCACGGCATGGGCGAGTTACTGTTCAAACATTTAGATAGCGAAATTTTTCATTCACAGCCTGAACATGCAAAACCACCCATTCGCATTTATGCCCCGGTTGGGGCGCACAAAGACTTGCTGCCATATTTGGTGCGGCGTTTACTCGAAAACGGCGCGAATAACTCTTTTGTTCATCGCTTTTTAGACCACAAAGTGCCTATTGAGCAGCTGGTGAAAGATGTTCAAATTGATGTCAAAGCGGTGCCTGGGGCCCGGCATACCGGCATTCCAGCGCCAATAGATATTTACCGCAGCGCAGGGCACAAGCGCGCCAATAGCCACGGTATTGACCTGAACCAAGCCGACACTCTAAACGAACTGGTTATCGCAGTTAAAGCCGTGGGCCGCTCTATGGTCGATAAACCTTGGATGGTTGGCCCAATCATTAATGGCGTTAACATAATGCCTGATCAAAACCCGCTGGAAGCCCAAACTGTTTTTTGCCCGGCGGATTCCAGCATGGCCGTTGGGCTTTGCCAGCAAACCACAAAAAACCAGGGTTTGGATGCATTGGCCAGCTCGACCAAAGCGCAGCCTTCGTGGAATGCGGCGGGCGGCAAACAACGAGCGCTAATACTTGAACACGCCGCCCATTTGATGGAACAAAAGCTATACGAGCTGACGGGTATTATTGCTTATGAAGCGGGTCGTACACTGGCCGATGGCGTGGCCGAGGTACGCGAAGCGGTAGATTTTTTGCGTTATTACGCACTGCAAATTGCCACTGGTTTTGATGAAACGAGTATTGTCACCAGCCCCCTTGGCGAGCGTTGCGAGCGCCATTTAAAAGGTTCCGGTGTGTTTTTTTGCATCAGCCCGCGGAATTTCCCATTGGCTATATTTGTGGGTCAAATTGCCGCAGCACTTGCGGCAGGTAATGCGGTTATCGCAAAACCTGCCGGTGCAACACCCATTATTGCCAGCCGCGCTATTGAGCTGCTACACCAAGCAGGCGTGCCCGGTGCTGTTTTGCAATTCTTGCCAGGCTCCGGAGCTACGCTAGGAAAGATATTCAATAATGACCCGCGTATTGCTGGCGTTGTGTTTACTGGCTCCACCGCAGTGGCACGCAGCATTCATATGGAGTTAATTGAGCGAACCACGCCCATACCACGCCTCATTGCAGAAACCGGCGGCCAAAACGTAATGGTTGTCGACTCCTCTGCGCTACACGAACAGGTGGTAGATGACGCCATTCGCTCGGCTTTTTATAGCGCTGGGCAACGCTGCTCTGCACTGCGGGTGATGTTTGTACAAGAAGAAATTGCCGATCGAGTAATCACCATGTTATGCGGTGCGATGGATCAACTGGTGATTGGCAACCCGTGGGATCCTGCCACCGATATTGGCCCCATCATTGATGCCAAAGCCAAAACAAAACTACAGCAACATATCGAAAACCTAACCCCAGCCGCTATTTTTCATCACCCATGCGAACTACCTACTGAGTTAGATAAGGCTCAATTTTTGGCCCCACAATTGTTTGAAATTGAACGATTAGACCAGCTCAGTGAGGAGCACTTTGGGCCAGTTTTACATCTTATCCGGTATAACAAGGCCAACCTCAAAAACGTCATTGAGCAAATAAATGCTACCGGATATGGCTTAACATTGGGCATTCACAGCCGTATTGAAGGATTCTCAAAAACGGTAGTTGAGCACACCCGCGTCGGTAATTATTACATTAACCGAAACATGGTCGGTGCCGTGGTTGGCACCACGCCTTTTGGCGGGCAGGGGTTATCGGGTACTGGTCCAAAAGCCGGAGGCCCTCACTACATAACTGCAATGGCGCAACCGTGTTTGAAGCATCTTGAAGCTATCAAGCAGATGTCATTGCCCATTACTGCCGGAAAGCCCAGCGCAGCGGCGGTTATCAATGGAGCCGCTCTTTATGCTCCAACCACCCATCAAATTGAAGTGGCCGTTGAATCCGCCCGTGAGTATCAATTCGCTTGGAACCATAGCGGCGGAGCCAAGCGCCAAGCCGTGCTAAACCAAGTAGCTGATTTGCTGGAACAACGCTTACCAGAGCTAACCGCTGTTGCGAATATATTTAGGCATTTTGGCCAACACGCGAAGTTAAAATGTGGCCCAGGAATCATGATGCCCAGCGCAACTGGCGAGACCAACCTGTTGTCTTTAAACGGCCGTGGTATTTTTGTGTGCAGCGTATTAGGCAAAGCAGAACCGGCGGTATTTATATGCCAAATAGCCGCCGCGCTGGCTGCTGGTAATGCCGTTATAGCTACCGCCAGTCACACCACCCATAGCCTAACATTCCAGCACATTGTTGAAACTGCGATAGATGCCGGAGTACCAAAACAAGTGTTGCATTTCATACCCAATAATAATGCCCAGCAGTCACTGATTAGTGACCCCAGAATTATTGGCATTGCATGCAATAAAAATCTTCACCTAGCCAACAAAATGCAGCGCAGTCTGCTGCGCCGTAGCAACACATTAAAACAGCGCAGCATAATCATTCCCTGGGTTACCCTGCATTATGGGCCGCAATACTTTCTACGTTTTACGGTAGAGCAAACCACCACAACCAACATCACGGCGAGCGGCGGCAATACGCAATTGCTAAGTCTAGAGTAGATAAATGTGACCCCCGGGGTTCGTTAACATGAGTGTTCTGCGCCATTGCGCATTCAGCTCATACGCACTGCACTGTGTTTTTCCAGCATCACTATTGGCTGTTTCAAAAATCAGTGACATAATTCCTCGCTTAATCTTTACCCAAAAACCGGCGTACCATCGTTTAGATGATTTGATCGGTAAAAATAATAAAACCGGGTTGTACTTCATGGCTAGTCCACTAGAAAAGATCAAAAAGAAAATTCATCATTCCTCTGAGCAATATGCCCACGAGGTTAGAGATACGCTTTCGCAATTGCCACACATTAGCGCTAAATTCGAATACCTAACGGCTAACCGGCAGTTTAGAGTCGATCAAAAAAAATTAGAGTTCATGTCTTTGCTGGAAAAGGTTCAGTCATCTAAACCCAAAATAATTTTGGAAATTGGCGGCCGGCGTGGCGGCAGCGCACTTATGTTTTCGCTCGCCGCTGGCGGAGCCTCCAAGCTGGTATCGATGGATATTAAAACCTCTGATCGAAAAGTTAAAAATTTAAAAATATTATGCGGCGACCACGACGTAGACTTTTGGGAAGCCGACAGCCACGCGGAGGAAACCATTCAACGGTTATCAGACCACCTTAATGGTGAAAAAATTGATTTTATGTTTATCGATGGCGACCACAGCTACGAAGGCGCAAAACAAGATTTTATTCGCTTTGCGCCATTTATGAGCGAAGGCGGGCTCATTGGCCTGCATGATATTCAACTCGATTTTACAACGCGCTATAAAGTAAACACCAACTGCTGGACAGGTGGCGTACCCGAATTTTGGAAAGAAATAGTATCCGTTGGTTTCGATATTGAAGAGCTAATATCAGACCCATACCAAGATGGCTACGGCATTGGAACCGTGCGGTGGTCAACCCTAAGCAGTGCAAAAAAACTGGAACAACTTACGGCCATTACTCCAGAAAAATAAATCCTACTGATAACAATGCTCTGATTAAAATCCAGAATTAGGTAGCTTGAGAAATACCCCCTCTTGCTTGGTTGATGGCCTGCCCATAACGGCGTTCCTGTGTGGGTAGCGCCCAAATTGGTCTATTATTTTTTTGTGTTTAATTTGAGCATCTAAATTGGGTTTAACGCCGCACTGCTGATAAAGCGCTAAAGCCCTTTCATGTATGACTACAGACTCGCTGTGCATAAAAGGTAGGTACAGGATTCCTCGTTGAGTTTGGCTAAGCCGCTGATCTGCACCGACTGAAATAGCTTCTTGTGCAAGAGCTAAGGCTAGTGAGTCATTCTTAAATGATTCCGCGGATCCTCTAAACATGTTCCTAGAAAATTGATCCAGTACAATGATTTCTGCTAGCCGGCCCTCTGGGGTTTTGCGCCAATCAAATAGCTCACAACTGATGGCTTGTTGATGCACTTCAGAAAACCTATTCTTTATTTCTTGGTCAAGTTTTTCATCCTTCACCCACCACTGTGATGGTTTAATTTCTGTAAACCAAAAATTTATAATCTGCTGAAAATTTACGCTATTCATAACACCACCTCTTGCTCAAAATTTTGTTGTGTTTGATAATCATATCTCGTTGAACAAACCTTTTTACCTATCGAATACCTCAAATATTATAGCGAATTTTTTGCGATGCAAAACCAACTAAAAACCATCCATATTGCTAACACTAACCAACAGATGAGTTTGTGCTGTCCGGTTATGCAAGAGTTGCGGCCTTCTATAAAAACTGACGATTTTATTGCCCGAATAAAACTACAACAGGAAAGCGGGTATCAACTCGCTTTCATCCAACAGCGAGAATCAGCCGTTGCCGTTGCTGGTTTTCGCATTAATCAAAACCTTACCTGGGGTCGTTTTCTTTATATTGATGATTTGGTCACTGGCGCGGCTTACCGCTCTAATGGCTACGGCTCACAAATGCTTAACTGGTTAAAGGGCTACGCGAAAGAAATGCACTGTGATGAAATTCACTTAGACTCTGGGCTGCAGCGCTTGGATGCACACCGTTTTTATGAGCGCGAAGGCATGCCCAAAACCAGCTATCATTTCGCTACATCGGTGTAATACTACAAACAAACGGACTTGCAAATATGAATACTACCGTGACCAACTCGCAGACTCAGCCCATTGTTATTGCGCACCGCGGTGCATCGGGTTATATGCCAGAGCATACGCTCGCAGCCTATTCTATTGCGATTCTGCAAGGCTGTGATTTCATTGAGCCTGATCTAGTCATCACCAAAGACGGCCATTTAATAGCACGGCACGATAACCGGCTCGACATCTCCACCGATATTGCCTCACGCCCTGGGTTTGCAAGTCGTAAAACAACCCGCACAGTGGACGGCGTTGAGTTGGAAGGCTGGTTCAGCGAAGACTTCACCCTGACAGAAATCAAACAACTACGCGCTATTGAGCGCATACCTGAAACCCGGCCACACAACTGCCGTTTTGATGGCATGTTCGAAATCCCAACGCTCACTGAAATCATTCAACTCGCAAAAGGCTTCGAGCCATTACGCGGCAAAGCCATTGGCATATACCCCGAGACCAAACACCCCAGCCATTTTCAACAAGCGGGGTTACCGATGGAGCAAACACTGGTTAACACGCTGCATGAAGCGGGCTATACAAACCCTGACGCACCCGTTTTTTTGCAGTCGCTTGAGGTCAGTAATTTGCGCTTACTCAGCACGCTAACGAATTTGCCGCTCATTCAACTGCTTAGGGCCACCGGCCAACCACGAGACCAAGCTATTTGTGGCAACTCGTTGAGTTACGACGATATGGCAACACGCACTGGGCTTAAAAACATTGCTGAGTACGCGCAGGGTGTTGGGCCAGAAAAATACCATTTCATTATCCCGCCGGATCGCGACGGCGCATTACATGCAAGCAACGCCACACCTTTTGTACAATACGCCCACGAAGCGGGGCTAAAAGTACACCCTTATACCTTTCGTGCTGAGGCTGAGTTTTTACCCAGCAACCTTCAGGCATATGCGCTTCGTGACAAGCAAGAACCTCTTATAAACGAACTGTTACTGTTTCTTAATGCAGGAGTTGATGGTTTCTTTGTAGATCAACCCGAGCTTGGGGCCGAAGCTGTGCGGCGTTTTATGGCAGGTCGATCAAAGAATGTGCCAATAGATTTTATGCGTTAGTGTTCCCACCAAAGGCTTGAACGCTAACGGCTACGCGCCAAGAACCTGTCGAGCTTATTAGCAAAATCACGCCTATCTGCCTGCGATATCGTTGCGGGGCCGCCGGTTACCTGCCCTGCACCGCGCAACTCTTCCATTAAGTCACGCATGGCTAGACGCTGGCGGATATTCTCTTTCGAATAAAACTCACCGCGTGGGTTAAGCGCATGGCCTTGTTTTTCTACCACTTCGGCGGCCAGCGGAATGTCCGCCGTTATCACCAAATCACCGGCTTGCAGTTGCTGCACAATGTGGTCATCCGCTACATCGAAACCTGCTGGCACCTGCACAGACGAAATATACTGCGACGGTGGCGTCTGAATATGCTGATTAGCCACCAATGTCATGGGTATTTTCTCGCGCTCTGCGGCCTTAAACAAAATAGCTTTTATGACGTTTGGACAAGCATCTGCATCGACCCAAATTTTCATTCCCAACCCGTTACTCCTGTGTATCGTTCAAATATTCGAAGGCTCATGTGTTGCCTTATTTATTACCTTCTTATTCCCTTATTTCCAGCGCCATTTTGGCTCGTTATTTAACGGCTAACAGACAAGCTTAAAAGACTCGTTCCAAGCCTGCGCAGACAAGCTATAGTAAATTAATTCATAGCAAGTTATAATAGGCGGCTCAGAAAAATTTCCATCCTTTCCCGGGCGCCCACTTACATACTGTAAATTTAGTATTGGTTGTAACTAGCACTGACATCGTCATTGCCGGGTCACGACTTATTGCTTGCTTAGCGCCCCACACCCGGTATCCCGAAAATGTCTATTGAAGAAACTCCAGCGGTCAGCTTTCATGACCTCGACCTAATCGATCCTCTATTAAAAGTATTGGAAGAACTCGGTTATGAAACACCATCACCCATTCAGGCTGAAGCTATCCCGCTTATTTTAAAAGGAAGGGACGTGCTAGGACAGGCACAAACCGGGACAGGAAAAACCGCCGCCTTCGCATTACCGATGCTTTCACGTATCGATTTAAAGCAAAAGAAACCACAAATTATGGTGCTTGCGCCCACTCGTGAGCTGGCTATTCAGGTTGCAGAAGCATTCCAACGTTACGCTTCGCAAATGAAAGGCTTACACGTACTGCCTATTTATGGCGGCCAAGATTACCGCACCCAACTTAAGCAACTAGCCCGTGGTGTACACGTGGTTGTGGGCACACCTGGCCGTGTTATGGACCATATGCGCCGTGGCACACTAGACCTCAGCGAGCTCAAATGCCTCGTCTTAGATGAAGCCGACGAAATGTTACGCATGGGCTTCATCGACGATGTTGAGTGGATTTTAGAGAAAACTCCAGACACCCGCCAAACCGCGCTATTCTCGGCCACCATGCCTTCGGTGATTCGCCGAATTGCACAGCAACACCTGAACTCTCCTACAGAGATTCGCATTAAAACCAAAACATCTACCGCCGAAACCATTCGCCAGCGTTACTGGATGGTTAGCGGACTACACAAACTAGATGCCCTGACCCGTATTCTGGAAGCAGAAACCTTTGAAGCGGTACTGATATTTGTACGCACCAAAATTTCCACCGCCGAATTAGCCGAAAAACTACAGGCCCGTGGATATGCAGCAGCCCCACTCAATGGCGACATCCAACAAAAGCAGCGCGAACGTACCGTCGAGAACCTTAAACGCGGCAAATTAGATATTGTCATCGCAACCGATGTTGCAGCGCGAGGCCTTGATGTTCAGCGTATCAGCCACGTTATTAACTACGATGTACCTTACGACACTGAATCCTACGTTCACCGTATTGGCCGAACCGGCCGAGCGGGCCGTACCGGCGACGCCATTTTATTTTTAGCGCCTCGCGAAAAACGCATGCTGCACAACATTGAGCGCGCTACAAAGCAAAAAATTGAGCTGATGGAGCTTCCCTCAACAGAAGTCATCAACAACAAACGTATTGCGGATTTCAAACAAAAAATCACCGATACCTTAGCCTCGGCAGATTTGAGCTTTTTCCAGCAGATCGCTTCACAATATGAAACAGAGCACAACATTCCTGCCATCGAAGTAGCCGCAGCACTGGCTAAAATGGCCCAGGGCAACACACCGTTATTGCTTAAAGACCAGCCGCGTACAGAAAGAAAAACCAATAAACGCGACAAGCGTGAAAGAGACCAAGGCCGCGACCGTGATTCGTCACGTAACTCGCGCTCTGACTCCCGCGATAGCCGCCCGCGCGATGAAGCACCACGCCGACGCGAGCGTAACACCGATGACTCCAAACCTACTCGGCCACCACGCATGCGTGAACCCGAAGAAGGCATGGAGCGTTTTCGTCTTGAAGTGGGCTCTATGCACGAAGTACGCCCAGCAGATATCGTCGGCGCTATCGCTAACGAAGCCGGCATCGACGGCGCGCACATTGGCCGCATCAACATTCTTGATGATCACAGCACCGTTGATTTGCCTGAAGGCATGCCACGGGATATTTTCCGCGACCTGAAAAAAGTATGGGTTACCGGGCAGCAGTTAAAAATATCCAAACTGTCCGACCACAAAAAGGGCAATGGCGGCAAAGAAAAGCTGACTATCAATAAAGACAAGCCAGAGCAGGATTAGTCCTGCTTTGTAAAAATAATTACAGCTGCGGGTAATACCCCAGCTGTAATTAGCCCTACGCTTATCCAAACATTTATAGATACATTTGCTCCAACACCGCTACCGAACAGGTTATACCGTACACATTGGATGCCCCGTAACACCTATTGGGGCTACTCCATGCGCGGCTTCGGCGCTATCATTGCAACCACTTAAGCCATAATCACCCTGCGAATCGCACGGTTTTAGCGCGGGCCTTTCACAGCAAGCACGACTTTGGCGCGATCAACCCTACGCTAACATTCGTTCACGCCAACAAACGCAGCCCAGCAAATGGCCTTACGCCGCTAGCAAACGACCAAGCAAGCAGCCACCGCCCCAAAGCGGCCATTCAAACCAAATTTGAAATTATTTTTGACCATTTGGTGCTATCGGCATATTTGTTGCTTTAACGAATTCAATCAACATTATATTTGTCACATTGGTGTGCCATTTGAGGGGAACAATGAATAACAAGCAGACGCTGGTAGTGATCGGCAACGGCATGGTTGGACACACATTCCTAGAAAGCTTTGTAACAAGCGAAGCTAGGGGTCAATTTAATATCGTCACGTTCTGCGAAGAACCACGACCAGCCTATGACCGCGTGCAACTCACCGCATTTTTCTCGGGCAAAAGCGCCGAAGACCTTTCAATGGTTGAAGACGGCTTTTTTGAGAAAAACGATATCCAGCTACATGTTGGAGATCGCGCTGCGAGCATTGACCGTAAAAACAAAACGGTCACCTCTGAAAAAGGCGTTACCGTCTCGTACGATAAAATTGTGCTGGCAACCGGTTCATACCCTTTTGTACCCCCGGTGCCTGGCCACGAGCGCGACAACTGCTTGGTTTACCGTACCATTGAAGATCTCGAAAGCATTAAAAAAGCCGCTAAAGGCGCCAAAGTAGGCGCGGTTGTAGGCGGTGGCTTGTTAGGCCTTGAAGCCGCAAAAGCATTAAAAGACCTTAACCTTGAAACCCACGTAGTCGAGTTTGCCCCGCGACTGATGGCAGTACAGCTTGATGATGGCGGCGGCGCCATGCTGCGACGCAAAATTGAAGACCTTGGGGTTAAAGTCCACCTGAATAAAAACACCAGCAATATTGGTGATGGCGACGATCGCTTTCACAAAATGTCCTTTGCCGACGGCGAAGAACTTGAAACCGATATCGTATTATTTTCCGCGGGCATTCGTCCTCGCGATGATATTGCCCGCGACTGCGAACTAGAAACCGGCCCCCGTGGCGGCGTTTGCGTCAATGACAACTGTCAAACCTCTGACCCAGATATCTACGCTATTGGCGAATGCGCACTGTGGCAAGGCCGCATTTACGGCTTAGTTGCACCGGGTTATCAGATGGCACGAATCGTCGCGGACCAACTCTCCAACGGCGATATGACCTTCACCGGCGCAGACATGAGCACCAAACTTAAACTCATGGGAGTAGACGTTGCCAGCATCGGCGATGCTCAGGGCCAAACCGAAGGCGCGCTCACTTATTGCTACCAAGACGATGCCACCGAAGTGTACAAACGCTTGGTGGTCAGCGCAGACAAGAAAAAACTATTGGGCGCAGTGCTGGTCGGCGACGCAGAAGCGTACTCCACACTGCTGCAATACAAGCTCAACGAAATTGATTTACCAGAACATCCCGACTCACTGATTTTGCCCAACCGCTCCGGCGAAGTCGTTGGCCTTGGGCCTGACGCACTGCCCGCCTCAGCGCAAATATGCTCCTGCTACGATGTTACCAAAGGCCAAATTTGCAGCGCTATCGAAGGCGGCAGCACCACTGTAGCTGGCCTTAAAGACAGCACCGGCGCTTCAACCGGTTGTGGTGGTTGCGCAGCGTTACTCAAATCAGTATTGGATTGCGAACTCACCAAACTGGGCATCGAAGTAAATACCGATATCTGCGCTCACTTCCCCTATACCCGCCAAGATATTTACAACTTAGTGATTGTCGAGCAAATCAAAAGCTTCGACGAGCTACTTACAAAACACGGCATCGGCAGCGGCTGCGAAATATGCAAACCTGCAGTTGCATCCATTTTGGCATCCTACTGGAATGACCATATTCTTGAGCAATCTCATTTGGGACTGCAAGATACCAACGATACCTTCCTCGCCAACATGCAAAAAGACGGTACCTACTCGGTGGTGCCACGTATTGCAGGCGGCGAACTAACCCCAGACGACCTCATCAATCTAGGTAAAGTCGGAAACAAATATAAGCTCTACACCAAAATTACCGGCGGCCAACGGGTCGACTTTTTCGGCGCACGCATGGAAGAGCTACCGCTAATCTGGAAAGACTTAGTAGACGCCGGTTTCGAAAGTGGCCACGCCTACGGCAAGTCACTGCGTACGGTTAAATCATGCGTCGGTAGCACTTGGTGCCGCTTTGGTGTTGACGACAGCGTAGGGCTGGCCATCGAGCTAGAAAACCGCTACAAAGGTTTACGCGCACCACACAAAATTAAATTTGGCGTATCGGGCTGTACCCGCGAATGTGCCGAAGCACAGGGTAAAGACATTGGCGTAATCGCCACCGAAAACGGCTGGAACCTGTACGTTTGTGGTAACGGCGGCATGAAACCTCGCCACGCAGATTTATTCGCAACCGATTTGGATAAAGATACCCTGATCCGTTATATCGACAGAATCTTAATATTCTATGTACGCACCGCAGAGCGTTTGCAGCGTACATCTGTTTGGATGGACAACATGGAAGGCGGCTTAGAATATTTGCAATCCGTCATCACGGAAGACCGTTTAAGCATCTGCAACCAGCTCGAAGAGCAAATGGTTCACGTGGTAGATACCTACCAGTGCGAATGGAAAACAACCATCGAAGATGAAAACAAACTCAAGCGCTTCCGTCACTTTGTGAATAGCGAAGATGCAGACACCAACGTTGTGTTTGTTCAAGAGCGCGGCCAAATTCGCCCAGCTCGTGAAGATGAACGCGAACTCGCAGCCACCGCGGAGCAAATTTAATGAGCGCCTGGACAACCATTTGCAGCAAAGACGACCTGCAGCCAAACTCGGGCATTTGCGCCCTCGTTGGCGGCAAACAAATCGCTATTTTCTACATGCCTCAACTCGATGCTGTTTACGCCATCGATAACTGGGACCCTATCGGCAAAGCCAACGTACTTTCGCGTGGACTCATTGGCGATACCGACGGTGCGCCTATGGTCGCCTCACCGTTATACAAACAACACTTTGACCTTGCAAGCGGCCAATGCGCAGAAGAGGAAGATGTAAAAGTAGCCACTTATGAAATCCAAATAAAAGATGGCAAGGTCGAAATTAAAGCCTAACTCAGCGCTTTAATTTGACTGCTTCACCCAAAAAGCCTCTGCCATCGCAGGGGCTTTTTTATGCCTGGATTATGCACAAGCTGCCGCACACGCCCACTAAAACCATCTAAAACCATCTAAAAACTAAGCT
>JAESUM010000053.1 GCA_016763075.1 Pseudomonadales bacterium | reverse complement strand
GTACCGGGGTTTGTCGAGCTGGCACTTTGGTCCCAGCAACGTTTGAGTGTAGAAAATGTTTTGTAACGCTTTTAATCCTATTCATGTAATGGCTTTAACAAAGGGTAATCGATAGAAATATGTGTGGACTGGCTGGAATAGTATCTTTTTCAAGTGTGAATCAGGGTCTGTATGACGCGCTCACAGTACTGCAACATCGCGGTCAGGATGCTGCGGGCATTCTTACCAGCGAGAACGGCATCGTTCACCTTAAAAAAGGTAATGGTCTGGTACGTGATGTTTTTCACCGTAAGGACATGAACGCATTAGCTGGAAACATGGGGATCGGTCACGTGCGGTACCCTACCGCTGGAAGCTCATCGTCAGATCTTGCGCAACCGTTTTATGTGAACTCACCTTATGGGATAAGCCTGGCCCATAACGGTAATTTGACCAATACCCATCAGTTAAGCAAAGAGCTTTTTGAAGACGACCTTCGGCACGTAAACACCAGTTCAGATTCAAAGGTTCTGCTTAACATATTTGCTCACGAGTTGCAGCAAATTGGCAAACATAAGCCAACTGAAAATGATTTCTTTAAAGCGGTTGAAGGTGTTCAACGCCGCTGCAAGGGCGGGTACGCCGTTGTATGTTTAATCGTTGGTCATGGCTTGATAGCCTTCAGAGACCCTAACGGAATTCGGCCATTAATATATGGCAAGCGCGAATCAGAGCAAGGCACCGAATATATGGTGGCCTCTGAAAGTGTTGCGTTAGATACCCAAGGCTTCGAAATTATTGATGATGTAATGCCCGGTGGTGCGGTATTTTTCGACCTTAAAGGCAATATGCACAGCCAACAATGTACTGAATCAAAGGACCATACGCCCTGTATTTTTGAGCACGTGTATTTTTCTAGACCTGATTCAATCATGGATGGAATATCCGTATATAAATCACGCCTACGAATGGGTGAAAAACTAGCCGCACAAATTAAAGAAGAATGGCCAGACCATGACATCGATGTGGTGGTACCCATTCCAGACACCGCTCGAACATGCGCAATACCCTTGGCCCATAAACTCGATGTAAAATTTAGAGAAGGCCTAATTAAAAACCGTTACATCGGCCGAACCTTTATTATGCCGGGCCAAACCGAGCGCAAAAAATCTGTCCGCCAAAAACTCAATGCTATTCGTTTAGAGTTTGAAGGTAAAAATGTACTGCTAGTAGACGATTCAATTGTCCGTGGTACAACTTGCAAACAAATTATTCAAATGGCACGTGATGCCGGTGCGAAAAACGTATATTTTGCATCTGCTGCTCCCGCTGTGCGTTTTCCAAATGTCTATGGTATTGATATGCCCGCCGCGACGGAGCTAATTGCCCACGACCGCAGCACTGAAGAAATTCGGCAATTGATTGGTGCTGATAAACTGATTTACCTTAATATTGAACATTTAATTGAATGCGCACGAGAAGGCAATCCAGCCATCACTCAATTCGAATGTTCTGTATTCACCGGCGAATATGTCACAGCCGATATCGATACCGCCTACCTTGCACGCATTGAGGCTGATCGAAACGACCTTCAAAAACAAAAGAATGAAACGGGTTAACAACACCAGTTTTCAGTCGATATAAATACAGATATTAGTTTGTAGCATCAGGTTATCGTTATGTCAGATAAAAAAAATACAGATCAAAATTCCAGTAGCCGAAACAGAGCAGTTGGGCGCACCTCCATTCCCGGTAGCATGTTTGAAACACAGGCTATTCGCGAAGGGCACAACCGCACCCACGAAGGCGAGCACGCTGAGCCCATCTTCGCGACTTCTAGTTTTATATTCGAAAGCGCGGCAGATGCAGCGGCTCGTTTTAAAGGGCCAGAGCCATCAAACGTATATTCGCGTTATACCAACCCCACGGTTCGTAATTTCGAAGAACGAATAGCTGCACTCGAAGGTGCTGAGCAAGCCGTTGCAACCGCATCAGGAATGTCTGCAATATTAAGTACTTGTATGAGTTTGTTAAAAGCCGGCGATCATGTTGTTTGCTCATCAAGTTTATTTGGCACCACCATTTCACTGTTCGGAAACATCATGCAGCGCTTCGGTGTTGAGGTGACTTTTGTTGCACCTACCGATATGCTCGAATGGGAAAATGCCATTAAAGACAACACTGAAATGCTGTTTTTAGAAACACCCTCTAATCCACTTTCAGAAGTAATCGATATACGCGCACTGGCTGTAATATCTAAAAATGCCGGTGCATTACTGGTGGTTGATAACGTATTTTGTACACCGGTGCTGCAACGCCCATTAGAGTTGGGCGCCGATATTGTGGTGCATTCAGCAACCAAATATATCGATGGCCAAGGTCGTTGTGTAGGTGGAGTGGTTGCCGGCCGCGCTGAGCATATGAAAGAATTGGTTGCTTTTTTACGCACCGCAGGGCCAACCATGAGCCCATTTAATGCGTGGGTATTTTTGAAAGGTTTAGAAACGCTTAAACTCAGAATGGATGCACACTGTGCCAACGCGCAGGCGTTAGCGCAGTGGTTAGATGAGCAACCTCAAGTTGAGCGTGTGTACTATTCAGGGCTTGAAAGTCACCCGGGCCATGAGTTGGCCAAGTCTCAACAAACTGGCTTTGGTGGCGTGCTTTCGTTTGAAATAAAGGGCGACAAAACAGCAGCGTGGAATTTTATAGATGCCACCATATTGTGCTCTTTAACGGCTAATTTAGGTGATGTTAAAACCACAATTGTTCATCCAGCAACCACTACTCATGGCCGCCTAACCGATGAGCTGCGTGCAGAAGCAGGCATTAAAGATAGCTTAATTCGAATTGCAGTTGGGTTAGAACATATCGAAGATATTAAACAAGATATGTTGCGCGGTTTTGCCGCAATTGGATGCTAACTTTGCTACGCCTCTAATCGCTGGCGTTGCCTGGCTGGTCTATACTTTAAAGGTTCGGTTCTGCGGTTGTGTGGCTATCACGGTGTAACGGTTACACTTTTACAATAATGTTTTAACCGCGGTTCTATCTCTAATATAAATAACTAGCAGATGTCGTTTTACTATCGGCACTGCTATTTATTTTGACCAGTGAATAAAACCCTATGCAACAAAAGATTCAAGATGCTCTTGCAAGCATTAGCCAAGTTGTTCTCGGAAAAGAAGAAAAAATAAAATTGGCACTGTGCTGCCTCTTTTCGGGAGGGCATTTGCTTATAGAAGACCTTCCTGGCATGGGTAAAACCACCTTATCCCACGCCTTAGCCCGAGTGTTCGGGCTTTCATATCAACGCATTCAATTCACCAGTGATCTACTTCCCGCAGATGTGTTGGGCGTGTCAGTTTATTCACAAAAAAATGAGCAGTTTGAATTTCACCAAGGCCCGATATTTTGTCAATTATTACTCGCCGACGAAATTAACCGCAGTACGCCTAAAACCCAAAGTGCCTTATTAGAAGCCATGGAAGAAGGGCAAGTAACCGTTGAGGGTAGCACCCGAAAACTACCAGAGCCATTTTTTGTAATCGCCACACAAAACCCTTCAACGCAAACCGGCACATTCCCTTTGCCAGAATCTCAATTAGATCGCTTTTTAATGTGCATTGAGCTTGGTTACCCAGACCCTAAGTCAGAACGAATTTTGCTACAAAAGGGCGGCGGTCGTTCACAAATTGATGCATTAGCAGTTTGTGTTAGCGCTAAAGAATTATCGAATATTCAACATGCTATTGGACAAGTACAAGCTTCCGATAATTTGCTTGATTACCTTCAACGCTTAATAGCATTTAGCCGAGCGCCACAACGTTTTAATTGCGGGCTTTCGCCACGCGGGTCTATCGGGCTTTTGAATTGCGCAAAAACCTGGGCGTATATGGATAAACGTACTTACGTGATTCCAGAAGATATTCAAGCAGTTTTACCGGCAGTGGTAAGGCACCGTTTGCATGCAGGTTGCACTGAAGAATCCGGCGAATCAGCTCAGGCTCTTTTGTCAGAAGTGCCTGTTATTTAGTGTAAAAAATGGATAGCTACTTCAACAAACCCGCAGAGCAAGTAACTCATAGGTTCCCTC
>JAESUM010000006.1 GCA_016763075.1 Pseudomonadales bacterium | reverse complement strand
CTACACCGTCTACGTTTTTCTCAACGGCGATATCCACAAGCCGATAATAAGCAGCACGTACAATCCGGCCGGTAAGACCATGCCGTATATTTAAATACGGATTTTGTTCTGCGGTAACCGGGCTAAGCTTCATAAATATTTCATGTTCAACGCCGGCGATGGTGTGATCGCCAACGTTATTTACAAAGACCAATTGCTGATCTTCGCCCTCGCCTACACAGTCAAAATCTAGTAGTTGAAAATGTGCATCTTCTACTTCAATTTCTGCTTGCTCCACTGGCGTCACGAGGTAGGTTTTATTGTCTGCATCCTTGCGCAGAATACTTGAAAATAATTTAACCAATTGTTGGCGCTTGATTCGGTCACCTTCGTGATACCAACTACCATCGTGCGCGATACGAATATCAATTTTATAGACCCTATCTGGGTGCCATTTATCTACCGGAGGCAATGATTTCTCAGTATCGGCTGCGCTTAATGATTTCAGCAGCGTGTTGGTTTTGATGGTTTTGTCTGTCATTTTCCTTGTCCTAAATTTATAGCCCCAAATATGGCAGCGCTACGAACGTGGCACAGCGATGATATGCTAGCACACGAAACCAAATTACCCGACCATCTTAGCGTCGCATATACAGCATGTTTACCGGAATAACTATAATGAACAAATTGAGTTCTTGGGCAGATGAATTCCCGCTTGACCCATCACTGTGCTACTTAAACCATGCTGCAGTTGCGCCATGGCCCAAACGTACCGTAGATGCTATCACTGCCTTCGCAACTCAAAACCTCAAAAAAGGCGCTACGGATTACCCCCATTGGGAGGCCAAAGAAAAACACCTGCGCCAGCAGCTTAAAGAATTAATCAATGCCCCTTCGGTAGATGATATCGCGCTGCTTAAAAATACCTCTGAAGCACTTTCTGTAGTTGCTTATGGTCTGAGCTGGAATACCGGCGATCAAGTCATTATTTCTGATCAAGAATTCCCTTCGAACCGTATCGTGTGGGAATCCCTTTCGCAATATGGTGTCGAAGTTATCGAAGTGAATTTAGACCACACCGACTCCCCTGAAATGGCAATTATCGATGCGGTAACGCCCAACACGCGGCTCATTTCAATTAGCTCTGTGCAATATGCCACGGGGCTTAAAATTGATGTGAATCAGTTAGGAGAATATTGTGCTGATAACCAAGTGCTTTTTTGCGTTGATGCCATTCAAAGTATTGGCGCCTACAACATTGATGTGCAAGCCTGCAAAGCAGACTTTGTAATGGCCGACGGCCATAAATGGGTGCTGGGGCCAGAAGGATTGGCGCTTTTTTATTGCTCCGAGCGTGTTCGAGACCAATTAAAACTTTACCAGTACGGTTGGCATATGGTTGAAGATGCTGGCAATTACGACAACAAACAATGGTCTATAGCCTCGAGCGCACGGCGTTTCGAGTGCGGTAGCCCTAACATGTTGGCCATTCATGGGTTGAGTGCTAGCTTAGCTTTGTTGCTTGAAGTTGGAATGACAACAGTCGAACAGGAGCTCACCGCGCGCGTAGATTTTTTACAAGAAAAATTGAGCGCATTAGCTGGCGTTGAATTATTGTCATCCGATAACTCTGGGCGCCAAGCGGGCATTGTGACGTTTAAAAATCACAATATACAGAGCACGTCGCTTCACGCGTCTTTAATGAGGCAAGGGGTGATTTGCGCAAAACGAGGTGGCGGGGTTCGTTTATCGCCACATTTTTACACGCCTTATTCCATCATTGAAAATGCTGTGGGTATTATCGACAACATCTAGAACCATGGCCCAGACTTCAAACACGCAAGGCGTAAAAGCAATATTGCGTTACTTAGCTACACTGACCCTATACGATAAACTAAGTAGGTATCGATGAAACTATTCCGATTCCAGGTTATTTCTAAGCTTCTAATCAAGTGGCTCTCTAAATCGCCTGAAACCAATGACTTTCCGCTCAGCGATTATGAGCGTGTTCGCCATGAGCTAAAACCTTGCGACGTGGTACTTATTAATGGCACCAGTCGGGTCAGTCGCATTATTAAATTATTAACCCAAAGCCCCTGGTCTCACGCTTTTCTTTATATTGGCCGACTTCATGATATTGAAGACCCAGCAATCAGAAAACTAGTAGCGGCTAGCTACACCGGCAACCTTGAGGATCAATTAATCATAGAAAGCGAATTAGGTGTGGGTACCGTAGTGCACCCGCTGACTATGTATAAACACGACCATATTCGAATATGCCGGCCTCGCGGGTTATCGCATCAAGACGGCGAAAAAGTCACTGCATATTTAGTTACCCGCCTTGGCATGGAATACGATATTCGCCAAATATTTGATCTGGCTCGTTTTTTGTTTCCTTGGTCTATTATGCCTCGCAGGTGGCGCTCTTCGTTATTCACTCACCATGCTGGGTCTGCAACGCGCACGGTTTGCTCAACAATTATCGCTCACGCATTTCAATCTATTCAGTTCCCAATACTTCCGTTAATCAAAAAAAACGAAGACAGCGGGATACAGTTATTTCGGCGCAACCCAAAATTGATGGTGCCAAGAGACTTTGATTACTCGCCCTACTTCGACATCATCAAATATCCATTCGTCGACTTTAGCCATCACTCCGGATATCAGCTTTTACCCTGGTCGGGTAAAATCGAGCTAACCGGGGAAGAAGCAAAAATGTATATGCATACTGACGAGGGCAAACCCGAAGACAGCATTACAAATTAAGCTAGAATTCCGGCTTGAATAACAACCGCAGGTTCGATAAAACACATTTCACGCCAATAAAAAAGGGCCCATAACAATATGTTATGGGCCCTTTTTTATTTACCGTTAAACGGCTTCGTTCAACGTTCTAACACTGGGTGTTTTGGTATAAAACCTTGCACCCAAGTGCTAGAAAACTACGCCTTTTTAAGAGGCCGAAGCTGTACAGGAAGCTCGGCAAAACCCTTCACGAAAGGTGAGTGGTTTCGAACGGGCTTTCCAACGACTTCAACAGCCTCAAAGCGCTTGAGAATTTCTTCCCAAGTAATACGCAGTTGCATTTCTGCAAGTCTGTTACCCATGCAACGGTGAATACCAAAGCCGAATGACAAATGCTGACGAGGCTTATCACGATCGATAATGAACTGATAAGGATTTTCAATGGCGTCTTCATCTCTGTTTCCAGATACGTACCACATAACAACCTTGTCACCTTTCTTAATATTTTTGCCACCAAGAACAGTGTCACGAGTTGCGGTGCGACGCATGTGAGTCAGCGGCGTTTGCCAGCGAATAATTTCCGGCACCATTTTAGCGATCAAATCTGGGTTGGCGCGCAATTTATCGTATTCAGCTGGGAATTCGTTAAGTGCTAAAACACCACCGGTCAACGAGTTACGAGTAGTATCGTTACCGCCAACAATAAGCAACATTAGGTTGCCCAAGAATTCCATAGGCTGCATGTTGCGGGTAGATTCACCGTGCGCAAGCATAGAGATCAAGTCACCTGTTGGTGGCTCATTGACTCGCTCGTTCCACAATTCGGTAAATGTTGCGAGGCATTCCAACAATATTGTGGTTTGCTCTTCACGTGTTTCAACAAGGCAACCTGGGCCAGGAATCGTTGTTGCAACATCAGACCAGTAAGTCAGGTTTGCACGTTCTTCAAACGGAAAGTCGAACAATGTAGCCAGCATTTGAGTGGTTAGCTCGATAGAAACCTTATCTACCCAGTTAAACGTTTCGTTTATCGGTAGTGCATCTAGAATTTCACCAATACGTGAGCGAATGATCGGCTCCATAGTAGCAAGGCTAGTAGGTGCAACGATTCCTTGAACGGTTTTACGCTGATCACCGTGTTTTGGCTCATCCATTGCGATAAACATCGAAACGTCAAGATCTTCAAAGGGATCACGAAGGCCAATAGTCGGCTCTGAAGAAAACACTTCCGCGTTGTTTTCCACTTCCATGATGTCTTTGTACTTAGTAACGGACCAATAAGGGCCATTTTCTGAAGCTTTACAGTAATGAATAGGCGCTTCTTTACGTAGGCGGTCAAAGAACGGCCACATAATGTCGGCTTTATAAATATCAGGTTGTGATACATCAATATCTTCTAATGGGATTTCATAAGCATCCCACTTCATCATGTCTTCGTATTCTTGCTCAGGTTGTGCACTCATCGTTGCATATCTCCTATAACTGAAAAAAATTACTCTTCTGCGAACTTTTTAAGCATAACCCCACTTGGTCGAACAATCAAACAGTCTGAATATCTAACGATTATCGCTACAACCATTGAGGTAGAATGACGGACATACCCAAAAATAATAATGAGACATACCGGATGAATTCACTTTTTCAGTACCCCCACATGATCACTTCTGTCGCACGTGGCGTCTTTGAAATGAAGCGATCCAGAGATACTAAACGCTCGACGGGTTGGGTGGTCGAACGAAATGCTCAGCAGCACTCTAACGAGACAGCCATTATCTTTGAAGGTACTACCCTCACCTGGTTTGAGTTTAACCAGCTGGTCAACCGGTTTTCACATTGCTTTCGCTCAAAAGGTATTGGCCACGGCGATGCCATTGCAGTGATCATGGAAAACCGAACCGAACTGCTTGCTGCAGTTATTGGTTTAAATAAGTTGGGTGCGGTTGCGGGCATTTTAAACACAAACCTACGAGGCACCGCGCTTACTCATTGCGTGCGATCGGTTAATGCCATGAAGTTTGTGGTGGGCGAAGAGCTACTCAGCGCGGTAGATGAAATACGCTCTGAGTTAACCTTAAAAGATACCGATGATTACATCTATATAGCAGACGCTGGTACAACGCCATGCCCTGACTGGTGTTTCAATTTTCCAGAACACTCAGAGGGTTACAGTACGCAAAACCCACCTGAAACAGGTAAAATCACATTTAGCGACCCTTGCTTTTATATCTTTACGTCCGGCACCACCGGGCTACCTAAAGCCGCGGTGATGAGCCACGGCCGTTGGTATAAAGCCGCCAATGGCTTTGGCCGCGTCGGCAGCCACATCAAACAAACTGATCGGTTTTACATCACGCTACCGCTGTACCATAACAACGCGCTGACGTTGGCTTTTGGCTCTGCCGCTATGGTGGGTGCATCTGTTTATTTACGGCGTAAATTCTCGGCCAGTCAGTTTTGGAATGATACCCGTGAACACAACGTTACGGCATTTATATACATTGGTGAGTTGTGCCGTTACCTACTGCTGCAACCTGAAAAACCGGATGACGGCGATAATCCCGTCGTAAAATGTTTGGGCAACGGTTTACGCCCTGACCTATGGATGGAGTTTAAAAACCGCTTCAACATTCACCGAATTTGCGAATTTTATGCCCTTAGTGAAGGTAACTCTGCCTTTACGAATTTACTCAATAAAGATCAAACCTTTGGCGCATGCCTAAGCCCGTACACAGTGGTCAATTACGATATTCTCAACGACGAAATTGTGATGGATAAAAATGGTTATTACCAGCCCGTAAGTAAAGAGCAAACCGGCCTATTGCTTACCGAAATCACTGAACAAGATAGCTACGATGGCTACACCGACAAAAAAGCGTCAGACAAACGTATTCTACGTAACGTGTTAAAACAGGGTGACTGTTACTTCAACACTGGGGATTTAATCAAACAGGTTGAAGTCGGTTTTAGTTTTGGATTACCGCATTATCAGTTTGTCGACCGCATTGGTGATACCTTCCGCTGGAAAGGCGAAAACGTCTCCACCAGTGAAGTTGAATCCGTTATTAACCAACATAATGATGTCGAATATTCGAACGTATATGGCGTAACGGTGCCAGGCTGTGATGGCCGGGCTGGCATGGCTGCAGTTAAGTTGAAGGCAGAATCTTTTGATTTACAAAGCTTTGCCAGCAGCTTAGATGAACAACTACCGGCTTATGCACGGCCGTTGTTTATTCGTTTGTTAAACGAGATGGAAGTCACTGGCACCTTTAAGTTAAAAAAGGGTGCGCTGAAAGAGGAAGGCATTGACCCTGCTCAGGTAACCGAACAACTACTCATGCGAACCCCGGACGGTCAGGGGTTTGAGCCCCTCACCCCAGAGCTTCACCAAAAGGTAGTCGGTCAGCAGTTAAAGCTTTGAACCTGACTCTAACTTTGAAAAGTTAGTAAAAAAGAACAGGTAGATCAATACCAACAACATTGCTGCTGGCGGCAACATGGCGGTTAATTCTAATCCCAGCGCTGGAATTAACTGCCCCATTGCCACAGC
Organism: Pseudomonadales bacterium; assembly: GCA_016763075.1. Classification (GTDB taxonomy): domain Bacteria; phylum Pseudomonadota; class Gammaproteobacteria; order Pseudomonadales; family JAHRWD01; genus JAHRWD01. The sequence continues at coordinate 23,528 of JAESUM010000006.1, read as the reverse complement.
CCCTAAGGGGGCCCCGCCCATAAAACCAAGCTGAAATAGCGAAAGAATGCGTGCGCGGTGAGTCGCTGGTGAAAACTCCTGAATAATCGTTCGGCCCATACTCATAGAAACCGCTGCACCCATCCCCCAAATCACCAACACCCCTAGCAACACAGGTAATGGCGGTTTAAAAGAAAGCGTAAAAATGGCAACGCCGCCCATCAACAAGGCCAACATCAACGCCGCCCCAAGTCGCTGAATACGTTTAATCCGCAACAAAATTACCGTCGCAATAATGGTACCGCTCATAAATAAGATGCTTGCCAACGCCATGGTTGAAGACTGAGCGCCGTAATGGTCGCGAATCAAAATAGGTACATAGACCATAAAGGTCGACATATAAAACAAGCCGATGGAGATATTGATGATAATCGCGGGCATGATGCGCCAATCAGCCCGTGCGATATTCAACCCTTCCATAATGGCCGATAAGCTTTTTTGACGTTGCCCAGTTTGTACAACCACTTTACCCTTTGGCAGTTTATAGGCTGTATACACACCGGTTAAAAGTAGGCCTGCTTGCATGAGTAAAATGGCAACAACACCTATTCGGTCAGCACTACCGGCAATCAAAAAACCGATCACCTGCACACCAAACTGCACGCCACTGGCTTTTATCACGGCTGTTTGTAGTTGGTCACCCGCCACTTTGTTCAGCATCGAGTCTCTTGCTGGGTTCATAAACGCCGAAATGGTCCCAACGATCAGCGCATAGCCAATTAATATTGAATAAGACAACCCGCCGGAGGCAACGACCATCGCCAATATCAAAGAGGGAAACGCAATCACGACATGTAAACGAATCATGATTAACCGTTCGTCATACCTATCAGCGATCAAGCCGCCGAATAAAATCAGAAATAGGTTGGGAATTAACAGCGACATTTGAGCTAGGCCAACCCGCTCGGCGGACTCGTTCAAATGAAAAGCGACCAGCCACGGGTACAACACCGCTTGTATACCAAAGGGTATAAACCAGGCCGATATCGTACTCAAATGCCAACCCAAGGCGTTAGAGTTGGTGACTGGATTTGAAGTTTCGGTCATCTGAAATAACTACCTAATACATCGTTCATTTATCATCTATTCCGGGTATAGGAGGCGCGTAGTTGTACCGCTGAAAATATGTAATTAAGCCAATACAGGGCTCGCCGCTAAGCAGCCATACGTTTTAGTTTGGGCCACCAGCATGTCATCAGGAAGTATTTCAACGCAGAAGATCAGTTTTAGAACTATTAAAACTTCTTACCAAAAAGCAGTGCTGTCTTAAGATGCTAGAAAACGACAATGAGCCAAGCTTACGTCACCACGACCTTCCTGCCAACAACGAACGGTAAGGTGAACAATCCGGCGGCCAGGGTTATTAATTTGAACCTGGCAAAATGTATCTATAGGGCGTGTACTGCGCAAATATTCTACCGTCATATTGACGCACTTAGGTAAATGGTCGTGACTGATAATACCGATCACCGCCAGTGTTGCCGAGCTTTCCATAAAGCCCGCAAGAATACCGCCATGAATGGCTTTAATCATTGGGTTGCCGATCAACTTTTTATCAAAGGGCATTCGGAACATCATTTGGCCATTGAGATTGGTTTCAATTTTAATGCCAAGGTAATCTGCGTAAGGAATTGATTTAACCAACTCACCTGCATTTTCTTCATCCAACAAAAAATTAAATTGAGTCATGGTTTTGAACTCCCCCCCCCTAGCAAACGAGAAAACCGACTGGCGGGTGTGAACGATGGGCCCTTAGTATTGAGCATAAAGGAGCCGGTAACATGAGCAACCTTCTCTTGATCTTCGTCATCTAAGTAGGCATAACCACGTAAAAATGCAACGGATTTGGTTAAGTGATAGCACTCGACTTCTGCAATCACATCAACATCTGGTTTTGTTGGGCGAAGGTAATCAACGCGTAAATCAATGGTGGCGATTGGTGCAAATTTACGCACTTTTGTCATCACGCATAAACCACAAACTGTATCCAACAAAGTGGTAATCACGCCGCCGTGTAAAGAACCTGTGCTCAGATCACCCACAAATTTACGGTTGTAGGGCAAACGCATTGAGGCCGTGCCGTTTTCTATCGCGACGATTTTAAAATCGAGATCTTTAAACCCAGGATGCCTTTTGGCAAATTTATTAACCGCAACTTCAATGAATGATTGATCAAACATTTTATCGCCAAGCTTTTCAAAATTAAACATACGCGGTCAAACCAATTGTTATAAAAAATTCACCATAAAAAATGCCCTGGCGCTTACGCGTCCAGGGCATTTTCGAATGCGAAAATCGTTTAGTTAAATACTAACGATTTGAAGCACTCGGAATATCCTTAAACGGAATTCCTTTATCAACACGCGTTTCCTGAGGAATACCCAGCTCACGCTCAGCAATCACATTACGCTGTACTTCATCAGAACCACCAGCAATCCGCATTGCAGGTATGCCCAGATAAACTTCCTGGAATAAGCCGTTATTGAAGATTGACTGAGGGCCGTGTTCTGTACCCAAGTTGCCCTGTAGCTCCATACCGAAAGCTGCAATTTCTTGGTTTAATGCACCCATAGCAAGCTTGATCACGGCACTTTCAGTACCTGGCGCATTACCCTGAGAAATTGACGACAACACACGGTTAGAAGTCAGTTCCATCGCTTTCATACGTGAGTATAGCTCTGCAATTTTTGCACGCACAGCGTGGTTTTCAACCGCTGGAATACCATCAATATAAGTACTTTTAGCCAAACGATGAAATTCTTCGAAGATTCTGTCTGGACCCAGTGCAAAACCAGAACCAATAGACATTCTTTCGTTCATCAATGTGGTGATCGAAACAGACCAACCATTACCGACTTCATCCAGTCTGTCTGCGTCAGGAATGCGTACATTGGTGAAGAACACTTCGTTGAAGTTAGCGCCGCCAGTCATCTGCTTAATAGGACGAACATCAACACCTTCAGCTTCCATATCTACGATAAAGTAGGTGAGGCCTTTGTGCTTAGGAGCATTGAAATCACTACGTGTAACAATGATGCCGGTTTTTGAATAATGCGCACCAGAAGTCCAAACTTTTTGACCATTGATGATCCAGTCATCACCATCGCGTTCTGAACGAGTGGTTAGCCCTGCAAGGTCAGAACCCGCAGCCGGTTCACTGAACAGCTGGCACCAGATTCTTTCACCACGCAAAAGCGAAGGAAGATATTTGGCTTTCTGCTCGGTTGTTCCGTGGGCCATAACGGTTGGTCCCGCCATTCCAAGCCCAATACCAAAGATGTTTTGAGGCGTATGATAATTACGCTCTTCTTGACCAAAAATGATGTTTTCCATAATGGTGCCGCCACGGCCACCATATTCTTTTGGCCATGTAATACATGCCCAGCCTGCATCTGCTTTCTTTGCTTGCCACGCTTGAGCTTGTTTAACCACGTCATCGCCGTCGTTTTCTGAGAACATTTCGTAGCTGCCGTTCTCGTTAGGATCAATCCGTGTTGCATTGGCATCTAACCAGCCGCGTACTTCAGCGCGAAACGCCGCTTCTTCTGGAGTATCGTTAAAATCCATGATATTTACCTTTTCGAATGAGGTGTAATTATTTTTGTTATAGGTTGGCTAGATTAAGCCGCTTTAGACTCTAGTACTTTGTAGAGTCGTTCGCGCCAAACCAGTCGGCCACCAATCAGTGCATCTAAGTGACGCATTCTTTTTACAAAAATATGGCAATCTTCTGCCCAAGTGAACCCAATACCACCGTGAACCTGCAGGTTTTCCTGAGCGGCGAATTCAAATGCTTCTGCAGCGGTTGAACGCGCTACAGCAGCAGCTTCAGCAATATCAGCATCGCTGCTTTCAAGCGCCCAAGCACCAAAATAGCAGTTAGAACGAGCCAGTTCATTTCTCATAAACATATCAGAAATACGGTGTTTAATAGCCTGATACGTACCTAGAGGCTTACCGAATATGTAACGCTCTAATGAATAATCACGTGCGTCTTCCATGCACCGAGTTGCACCGCCAACCTGTTCAAAGGCAATGAAGATCGCCATGCGATTAGTCAGTGTTTCCAAAAGTTCTGCGCCTTTTCCTTCTTCGCCCAAAAGCTCAGCTTCAGCGCCGTTCAATGTAACGACTGAAGAAGCTCGTAACATTTCCATCGATTTAAGAGGAGCTACTTCAACACTACTCTGGTTTAAATCAACGATATACAGCGAAAGACCATTACTGCTTTGAGCAGCAACTACCGCAATACCCGCGATCGCAGCATCGATCACAGGCATTTTAGTACCTGATAACTTCCCACCACTCTCTTTAGTCGCAATACCTGCTGCGTCATAACGACCGCTCTGCTCGTAGAAAGCAACGGTTCCAATCAGCTCGCCACTGGCTAGCTGAGGTAGGTATTTATGTTTTTGATCGTCAGATCCTGCTTGCAAAATGGCTTCTGCAGCACCGACGATAGATGAAGTGTAAGGCGTATGCGCAAAGCTGTAACCCAGCTCTTCTGCAACCACCACTTGGTTCAGGTATCCCATACCTGCACCGCCGAACTCTTCAGGAATACCAATGCCTTGGTAACCGTTTTCCGACATAATGTCCCAAAGTTCTTTGTTGTAAGCAACGCCGTTATCCATATCTTTATGGAGGCCGTCCAATGTTGCTTTATTAAGAAGCAGCTTCTTCGCCGCATCTCTTAATGCATCCTGATCTTCATCAAATAGAAAATTCATCGATGTTAGCTCCGTTGTTTTTATATAAAATTCGCTATCTCCAGCGTCCTGTTTTGGCGCTGATAGACGGCTCTATTTACCCATCCACCAACATTATCCAAAACCCAAAGTGTACAATGCACCTAAACGGACACGAGGGACCCGTTAGGTTAACTCAGCTTGATCATAATCTAAAGTACATCGGGGCCTATTGATTAGTATGCATACGGTTAAACGACAAGAAACTTCGGTTTTAGGTCAATACGGCGCAGTTCAGGCCGGTCATGGTTGGTTTTGGAGTAGTGGCTACACAGCAATGGTGTAACACACGTAGTTAGAAAGTACTGCTTGATGCTATCTTTGGCTAAATAACTACCGGCTCAATCTCGAGCGCGACGCCAAATTTTTGAAACACTGAGGTTTGAATTTTTTCGGCCAGATTTAAGATATCACTGCCGCTGGCATTACCATGATTAACCAGTATCAGCGCATGCTGCGCAAACACACCGGCATCTCCATCACGGTAGCCTTTCCATCTTGCTTGCTCGATTAACCAACTAGCCGCGAGTTTTATCTGCCCTGGCTTTACCGCAAAAGATACGATGTTCGGATGCTGCGCCACTAATTGATGATAGGTTTCGGTTGCTATCACTGGGTTCTTAAAGAAACTACCGGCGTTGGGTAGGCGCTTTGGGTTCGGTAATTTGCTATCGCGCACCTGCTTAATTACACGGCGCACTGCGCATGCATCAGGGCTTGATACACCCTGTTTACGAAACTCATCTGCAAGGCCTTTATAGCTCAGGTTGCGCTGCGCTGTATCATGCTTAGAAAGCTTAATCACCACTTCTGTGATGACATACTTCCCGGCTGCCGCATTCTTAAAGGTGCTGTCTCGATAGTCAAATTCACATTCTTTGTGCGAAAACAGATGTAACTGTCCTGTTTCAATCTCTATTGCTTCCAGCGAAACCAACGTTTGCTGTAGCTCAACGCCATACGCGCCTATGTTTTGCACCGGCGCTGCTCCAACAGTACCGGGTATTCCTGAAAGATTCTCTAGCCCGTAGTACCCATTTGTTACGCAGTGGCCCACAAACTCATCCCAAATCTCGCCACCGGCCACACTCAGGGTAACGTGCTGGTCACCCTCTTCAAGAACTTGAATTCCTTTTGTAGCTATTTGTAGAACAGTCCCAGCAAAATCTTGGCTAAAAACCAAGTTACTCCCTGAGCCGATAACCAAAAATGGTGTTTGATCATTACGAATAACCGCCAAAGCAGTGCGCAACTGATCAACACTATCGATTTCAATTAACTCATTACACTGGGCATTCAGTGCTAATGTATTTAGCTGTTTTAGCGAGACACCAGTGTTTGCATTACTCGACGTAGACATTCAGTTCTAGGCAGTTTTTTTACGTTCGGACTTGGCGTACAAAGGCTCTTCGCCTTCTGGCCGGTTCTTAAACCTGCGATGTTGCCAGAGGTATTGGTCGGGGTGTGCACGAATAGCTTCTTCTACCATTACATTAATGCGTGCGGTGTCGGCGTAATCGTCGCCGCTTGGAAAGTTCTCTAATGGCTCTGAAAACTTTAAAGTGAAACCACTAAAATCTGGGTTCCGATAAAAATTAAAATAGACCACTTCCGAATTCGTTTGCCGTGCATATTCAGACACACTTGGAATAGTCGCTGCGGGAATTCCAAAAAACGGCACGAAAATACCACGCTTAACACCAAGGTCTTGGTCTGGCGCTAACAAAATAGTTTTACCTTCGTCCAACAGGCCAAGCATGTATTTAATTTTCTTACGTGGAATCAAATGCATGTTATTGATGCCGCGTCGTTTGGCGCTAATCCATTCGAACACGCCATTATTTTGCGGTTTATACAATGCATTAAAATCAACTTTAGTAGCACACAGTCGAGCACACATTTCTAACGGTACGAAATGAAAACCAATCATGATGGTTTTTTTACCTTGTGCTAAGCGCTGCTCAACCAGCTCTAGCCCTTCTATTGTTGCCATTTTAAGAATACGTTGATCGCTACCCCACCAGGCTAAACCTGATTCTAAAAAACTGACACCCAAGGCTTCGAAGTTTTTCTCTAATAATTGTTCCCGTTCAAGTGCGCTTTTTTCCGGAAAGCAAAGCTCAAGGTTACGGCGTGTAATACGTACTCGGCTACCGCCAAGCTTACGCAATACCCAACCTACTTTTTTACCAATCGCTACAACCCAGCTATAGGGAAAGAATGCGGTGATACGAATAAGCCCAATAACAAACCACATCAGCCAATGTTTAGGAGCTAGCAGTTGAAAAAACGAATCGCTTTTTTGAGGAGCCATAATAAATTATTCGAGCAAGTTGATATTTAAATACGGGATAAACCCATAACAAAAAGGGATAGGCCGAAGCCTACCCCTTTTTTTAACCCCATGAATATTTTAACTAAAAATATTCAAAATTAAGCAGCGATCCAACCTTGTAATACGGCTGCTTCTTCACGTACAGATTCTGGCGAACCCAGTAACTGCCGGCTTAAACCAATACGCTTGAACCAAAAGTGCAAGCCCATAAGGTCTGTAAAGCCCATACCGCCATGAACCAATGTGGTGTCATTTGCAATAGGTGTTGATACTTCTGACAGGTGGGATTTAACCTGACACGCTAACAACGTGGCTTCGTCAGCAATTTCTTGCTGGCAATGCGCGGCGTACCAAACCATGGCTCGGCATGGTTCAAGATCAGCTGCCATCGTTGCACAGGTGTGCTTCAAACCCTGGAACGATGCAATCACACGGTTAAACTGTTTACGCTCTTTTGCGTATTCAACTGCGCGCTCAAGCATGCGTTGCGATGTACCCAACAGATCAGCGGCCAATGCAGTACGACCTGCATCGATAACTTTTTGAACCGCAGCGGCTTCACTGCCAGCGCTTCCGATCAACTCAGCTTCAACGCCATCTAATACCAGTTCAACCACACCACGGGTGTTATCAACGGTATTAAGTTTAGTCTTGGTAAGACCCGCAGCGCCTGCTGCAACCCAAACCAATGTGCTTTTGCCCGCTGCAAGAATGTATCCGTCGGCGCATTCGCCATCGATCACAAACATGGCTTTTCCGCTGACTTTGCCGCCTTCAAACGTTACACCGGCATTTTCGCGCACGCCTGTAACTTCAGATAGACCCAAACCAACTTTAAGGTTGCCGGCTGCAATTTCTGGCAACCATTTGTTTTTCTGGTCGTCAGAACCAGCGGCCAAAATAGCCGTTGGTGCCATGATGCAAGTACCCAAAAACGGTGCTGGAGCCACTACATAACCCAGGCTTTCTTGAATAATGGTTGCGTCAAGGAAACCCATTCCTGCGCCGCCAAATTCTTCAGGGATGATCACACCTAAAACACCCAGTTCTGACAGGCCGTTCCAAATGGTTTGATCGAAACCAGTACCTTCAAGTACAAGCTCACGAATCCGGTCTAATGGGATCTCGGAGTTTACGAACCGACGAATCGATTCATCGAGCATTTTTTGTTCTTCTGAATATCCAAATTCCACTGTTCTACTCCTTAAGCCTTCAGCTGTGGTTTAGGTTCGCGAGGCATGCCTAAACCGTGCTCACTAATGATGTTTTTCTGAATATGGGAAGTACCGCCACCAATAATCAGACCCAGCATAAACATGTAGCGTGTTTGCCACATTCCGCTGTTTCGGAGGTATTTGCTGTCGTCGTACAACACACCCAGTTCACCAAGTGCATCGATCGCTAGACCGCATATATCTTGGTTAAGGTGGGTGCCAATCAGCTTCACCACCAATATAGGCATCAACTCGGTATTGCCACTTAAGTCATTGGTGAGCAAACGCATACTGTTGTATTGCATGGCCATTACACGGCCTTGAAGCTTAAGCAAACGATCACGGAACAACGGGCTATCCATCAACCTGACGCCATTCACGCTTTCTTCGTTCATCAAGGCAACAACCTGATGCAACAGGCTTGACGACTGACGTGGGTCACCCAACATACCGCGTTCGTGTTTAAGCGTTGCGTTGGCAACCATCCAACCTTCACCGCGTTTCGCGACAATTTGATCGGTTGGTACTTTTACATCTTCGAAAAATACTTCGTTGAAGGTAGCTTCACCGGTCATGGTAACCAATGGCTTAATTTCGATACCCGGTGTATCCATAGGCAATAACAGGTAGCTAATACCTTTATGCTTAGGTGCATCTGGCTCGGTACGTACAAGAATGAACATCATGTCCGCGAAGTGCGCAGAACTTGTCCAAATTTTCTGGCCGTTAATTACAAACTTGCCATCTTCAACGTGGGCTTTAGTTTGTAGGCTGGCAAGGTCACTACCTGCACCGGGTTCTGAATAACCCTGCGCCCAGAAAATATCGCCCATTAATGTAGGCTTTATCCACTTTTTCTTTTGTTCGTCTGTGCCCAGTTCTAGCAACGTAGGCACCAGCATAGAAATACCCTGGCCACCTAGGCCTTTGGATACGCCTGCACCGTCGAATTCTTCATCGATAATAACGCTTTTCAATAGGTCGGCTTCGCCACCGTAACCACCGTATTCTTTAGGAATAATTCGTGCTGCATAGCCGCGCTCTATAAGTAGCTTCTGCCAGGCTTTATCTTCTGTATCAGGCTTGTTGCCTTGCTTTGAAGACGCCGGTGATTTGTGGCCATGCTCTTTAATGAAAGCACGTACCTCGTCCCGGTAATCGTCATATTCTGTGCCATAACTTAAGTCCATTAAAAACTCCTGTTTCCAATATGGTCTGGGTAAATACTGTGAATGTTAACTTTTATTATTTTTGGTCAAAATGACCGACCGATTAAGCAACCGCATCAAGCTAAAGCGAATACCCTACTAATGCAAGTGTTTTGCGGTTTAGCGCAGGCTTTAAAACTACTGAGCTGGGTTGCCAATCTGGCCTTTTATTGAGCTATGTCTGACTGTTTACTGCCCTGTGAATTCAGGCTCGCGTTTTTCAAGTAAGGCTCGAATACCTTCTTTGCAATCTTCCATTTCAAAGGTTTTGGCTTGGCACATGGCTTCTGTGAAGGCCGCAGAGTTGGGGTCCCAATCGCCATTTTTGTACAACGAGTGTTTCATCATGCGTACCGCTACGGGCGCACAAACGGCAATTTCTCTGGCTAGCTCCCAGCTTTTTTCAAGCACTTGATCGGCCGCTACTGCGTAATTCATCATGCCAAAGCGTTCGGCGGTAGCGCCGTCTATTCTACGGCCAGTAAATAGCAGCTCGGCAGCGCGGGGCACGCCCACCAAACGTGGCAACATATATGAAATAGACATACCGGAATGCAGCCCCAGCCGCGCAAAGTTTGCGCCATACAGTGCGTCTTGGTTAGCTACGCGAATATCGCAAATTAAAGCCAAACCAAAACCACCACCAATGGCGTGGCCGGTTAAGGCGCCAATCACTGGAATATCAAGCCGGGCAATATCTAAAAAAGAGCGGTAGGTATTAAGCAGGCTTTCGTGCCGCATGAGCGCAGCAGGCTCAACCGGTGCTTCTTCTGCTGGCTTTTTGTCGCCACCAAAGTCGCCACCGGCGCAGAAGGAGGTTCCGCTACCGGCAATAATCAGACATCTTAAATCTCTGTTCACTTTAACTTGCTCTAATACCTCTGAAAAACCAGTCATCATTTCCGCGGTCATGCTGTTGCGGTTGTCTGGTCTATTAAGGGTGATTTGTGCAATACGGCCTTTAATTTCTAGTAATACGGGGTTGTTCGACATGGCTTGATTCCTTTCTATTTATTATTAGAGTCCAACAAAACGTTCACACCGGTGCTTGGTTATTCCAACTGCCACAGCAACGCAGCAATAACCATTACAGCCAATGGTATTAAAACCACGGGCTGATTCCAACCATAAACAGTCGCTCCTGCACGGGGTAGCTCGGTTGGCAGTTGCGCTTTTTTGAGTGCCTTTTTACCCACGGCCATCACCAACATATACGCCACAAAAAAACCCAAGGCATAGGCCACGGTCGGGTCGACGGGGACTTTTTGTCCAAGGCCTATTTGCCAATAGGTGGCCATTGAAACAGCCATGCCCCAAATCGCTGCGGTTAGTCGGTAAAGCCCTATGGTTGGTGTCATGTGGTGACTACTCTGTAAATCTGTTGGTTTTGTAGGTTTTGTAGGTTTTGTAGGTTTGTGCTTAGTAAATTTCGGTATTAAAAATTAGCATTATTAGATCAAGGTAAAGTCCGAATCTGAATAGCATCAATACCCTGCCCTGCAATCACATCTGATATCACCACTACTTTGTCGCCGGTTTGAAAACCCTGTTTCTTTTTCAAAACAGCAAAAGCGGTTGCAAGTGTTTTTTCAGGGTCTTGGCTAAAGGTTGTGCGGTAAGGAATAACCCCCCGAGACAACGCAAGTTGGCGGCGTGTTCGGCTGTCGTTGGTAAAGGCGTAAATTTGCACCTGCGCGGGTAAACAGTTGGCTAAATAATTGGCCATGAATCCACGCCTTGTGATCACTACTACGCCGGTGCAACCAATCGACTCTGCCAGCTCAATGGCGCTAGCGGCTAGGTATTGTTTATCAGAATTTTTAATTAATACCTCGGTAAAGTGCAAGCTCGGAGCCTGTTCAGAAACCCGCGCAATACGGTCTAAAGCTTCAATCGCTTTAAGCGGATATTTGCCCACGGTGGTTTCGCCAGAAAGCATCACTGCATCAGCTTCTTCATATACCGCATTGGCAACGTCGGTGGCTTCTGCCCGCGTTGGCATTGGGTTACCAATCATCGACTCTAATAAGTGTGTGGCTACGATGACCCTTTTACCCTGTTCATGGCACAAGCGAACAATCTGGCGTTGCACATTAGGCAGGTTTTCAAAGGGTATTTCTACGCCCAGGTCACCACGCGCAACCATCACACCATCGGCTTGCTTTACAATTTCTTCTATATTTTTAACCCCTTCCTGATCTTCAATTTTTGCAATAACTTTAATCTTGCTGGCTTTTTTACCCATTAATTCTCGCAAGTCAATAATATCTTGTGCTTCGCGCACAAAAGACATCGCAATAAAATCAACTTCTTGCTCAATACCAAACAGAATATCGTTACGATCTTTTGAAGTTATACCCGGCAAGTTAACCCGAATCCCTGGCAAATTTACGTGGCTTTTACTTTTAAGCTTGCCCCCGTCAATCACTTTGCATTGCATATCTTTTGCGCTTTTATCCAGCACTTCAAGGTTAATCAAACCGTTGTCTACCGTTATGCGGTCACCCACGGTAACCGAGTCAACCAAGTCTGCGTAGTCAATATGTATAGAGCGTTCTTCAACGTTATCAGGAGAAACCGTAACCGAAATAACATCGCCGGTTTTAAGGTCTAACGAATTTTCTAACTGGCCGGTGCGGATTTCTGGGCCTTGAGTATCCAACAACACTGGCACCGGAAATTCCACTTTTTGATTAAGCGTTTTAATGGCCTTAATCACTTTAGCGTGGGATTTATGATCACCGTGAGACATGTTCAAGCGCACCACATTCATTCCGCTGTGGTACATTTTTTCCAGCATATTGTAAGAATCAGTGGCTGGGCCAATGGTGCAGATGATCTTGGTTTTTCTCATTACGGTTTCACTAAGGTAATAAACGTCACGTAGAGGTTGGCGAAGGCGTTAATTACCCTTGCAAAAGGTGCCGGCCTGCAAGAGGCTCGCAGGAATTGCAGCCCTTAATAATGGCCACTATAGTGCTTACTACAAGTGCTTACCAGAGCACTCAAATAAGTGCCTACAAGTGTGCTAACGAGGGTGCCTAAACGAACGCCCAAAAGAGCAACACTGAAGCCTAGTGTTCAAATTGCATTTCACGCACTGTCGGCGCTACAATGGCGCGCCTCGGCACCAGCAGGTGGCCAGATATATCCAATATCAAAACCTGCAAAAACCTGAGCCATGCAAATAACTGCTTATAATAGCGGTTAAAGACTTTCCGCCCGTAGCTCAGCTGGATAGAGCGGCCCCCTCCTAAGGGGCAGGCCAGAGGTTCGAATCCTCTCGGGCGGACCAATTGCTCACACCGAGATTTTAACTGCCGGGGTTTTAATTGCCCTGCTTCCACTCAAGCAAAGCTAGCCGTCCAACATCTAACAACCAAATACGCGGTATTTGGTCCAAAAGCGATAAGCATCTCACCCTGCCATACCCACAGGTTCTTAGCGCGTAATTCGCCGCATAATCAGCTGCTATGCTTAACTCAAATCATTATATTCATTAGATGTTGTGGGTACGTTCATATGAAACTTGTTGATATTGATGCGTTAAACGAAATCCTTTCCCAAACAGGTTTAAAGCCTTTCTACACACAGTTGTTAAAGCGTTTAGAACACGATTTCTCTAACTGGGATACCTTCCAAAAATCACCCCGGCATGCCGTAACCTACCCACAGGGTGTGGTCGAGCTAATGCCCTGTGCAAACGACGACTACTACACCTTTAAATACGTAAACGGCCACCCCGGTAACACCCGCGCAGGCAAGCTTTGCGTAGTGGCGCTAGGGTTACTGGCCGAAGTCAAACACGGTTACCCGCTCATGCTCTGCGAAATGACCCTACTCACCGCGTTGCGAACCGCTGCCACTGCTGCACTGGGGGCCAAATATCTGGCCCGTAAAAACAGCAAACACCTTGCGATTATTGGCACTGGCGCGCAATCCGAATTTCAAGCACACGCGATGATGAACCAATTCCCTATCGAGCAAATCAGTTATTTTGATATGGATCCCAAGGCAATGGACAAATTCACCCACAATATGACAAACGCGGGAGTAGAACTTATACCCTGTAAAGATGTAGCCGCAGCAGTAAAAAATACAGATATTATTGTCACTGCAACGGCATCGCGTAAACAGGTAGATTTATTTGGCCTACAGCACCTAAAAGAAGGTGTGCATATTCATGCAATGGGAGGCGACAGCCCCGGTAAAACCGAATTCTCGGTAGAGATTTTAAAGCACTGCAAAGTAGTGGTTGAATACACGCCTCAAAGCAAAGAAGAAGGCGAAATACAGCAAGGTGATGAATCACTAATACACGCCGAACTATGGCAAATAATTACTGGCAAAAAAAGCGGACGAGAGAACGACAAAGAGATTACATTTTTTGATTCTGTTGGCTTTGCGCTAGAAGACTTTTCTACATTAAAGCTGGTATACCAGCTCTCAAATGAAATGGAAATAGGCGAAGCGGTTAATTTAATACCTCAACCAACCGATGCTAAAGACCTATTTTCTTTGCTAAAACTGGACCCCTAATCAAACTTTAGAGAAGGTTGCAGAAATCAAACGGTTAATCAGCTTCTCTGTTTTCATTTGAACATCATCCGCCGGCGAAAACTCGCTAATTTCTAGCCCAACAAGTTTGTCTTTATACGAAAATTCGCTCAACATTTTTATTAGCATTTCTCCTTTAATTCCGTTCTTTTCTGGGGTTTCTACTGCGGGTGCATCTTCTGGGTTAATAGCATCTACATCCAAGCTAATGCCAATAACATCGCATCGAGCAAGTAAATCTGCGGCCATGGTATTAAGCTGCGCAACTGGGTTGTCTGCATGCATCAGATGCTGCATTTTAAAAACATGTGCGTTCTCGTTTTTAAGCAGCTCCAACTCCGGCGGCTCATAACTGCGTATACCCAACAACGAAAGGTTTTCTCCATTTAAATGCGGAACTTCAGCGGTTTGTTCATTACCAATAACGGGGTAAGTAGCCTGCAATGTTGGCTCTGCCTTGTTTAGCAACACAGCAACCGGCATGCCGTGGAGGTTTCCAGTAGGCGATGTTGCAAGCCTATGTGCATCAAGGTGGGCATCTATCCAGATTAACCCAAGGGTTTTACCCTTTAGCCCCTGTATAACACCCGCCCATGTGCCAATAGCACTTGAATGATCACCAGAAATAACAAGAAAAGGTGTCCCAAGCTGCCTACCCATAATATTGTTCAACGTGTGCTGGTAAGTTAACGAGGCAATGTCATAACTTAGCTCGCTTAAACAGGAGAGTGAATTGGTGGTGCAGTTTTTGGGGGATACTACGCTCTTCCAATTAAGCTCGATATTTTTTGTCGTTAAGCAATCTTTATATGCAGAAGCGCGAATAACGTAAGGTGCGTTGGCACAAGTACCATTCGAGCCGCCAAAACATGAAGCAACTCCAAAGGTGCTAATTTTCATAACCTCTTGATTTGAGCCCATGACATGGCCTTTTTCGAATTCTACGTAAACAAAAAAAATCCATTTCGGTTAATTTAAGTCTAGTAGAATTTTCGCATAGCCATGGGCTAAAGAAGCTTGCTGGGTTACCTGCTTGTTATGCAAATACACCCTACAGAAAGAGCTTTTAACTGATTATAGTTATATACGTTTACAGTGCTGTCAGGGTAAGTAGCCATCGATACGTTGCAATAGATAGCAGCACGCGGCAGAAAGCCAGCAATGAAACTCACCATTACAACTGGCTATTCACCCATTTCACAATATCCGAGGCTGCCATTGCACCCGCCTGCCTAGCCACTTCTTTACCTGCTTTAAATACAACCATTGTAGGAATGCTTTGAATTCGGTAGCGGCCAGCCAAGGCTTGCTCCGCTTCTGTGTTTAGCTTGGTCATTCTTATCTTGGGTTCCAGCTGTTTTGCAGCATCCAAATAAGCAGGAGCCATTGCTTTACACGGCCCACACCAAGGTGCCCAAAAATCGACGACTACCGGAATATCATTTTCGCCAACCTGTTTATTAAAATTGGCTGAAGTTAACTCCACCACAGCACCGGAAAACAGCCTATCGCTGCATTTTCCGCACTTAGGGCCATCGCCAAGGCGTGACTCCGGTACACGGTTTAATACCGAACATGTTGGGCACGTAATATTTAAAGGGTCTGACATGTAATACCTGTTGCCAAATGAATGTATGGAGAGGGGGTTAGCTCCATGCTTTAAGGCCTCTATGCACATGTTGTTTGAGTTGTTATCCGCAGCCATAAAAACTCTAATGCGAATGCGCAAAAAAATGGACTCGTGGTTATTGCTAACCTGAAATAACAAAACGGATAAACCGAGCGATGACTAGATCAACGTGAGTTGAGGGTTTGATAAATCACTTTACGGAAAGAGTAAAATAAATCGAGATTAATCCCATTGATTGATCTTATATTTACTTGTTAAGTACTTCATCAAATCTGCATATTTCATCTACGCTGGGTTGTATTTTACAACGTAAACCTAACGTTTTTAACTCCCCGTATCGATAAAGAATGCTCTAAAAAAATGCACAGGTACTCCACCCCTTTCAGGCTCTACTTCAACGAAAACGGGAATAACAGAACCTCCGATAGACTCACCCCACAAACAAGTATCCAATTTTTCATCAAAATGTTCTAGGTGATTACGTAACATCTTATCTTTTAGTGGACTATTTTCATTCAATTTAAAGTGACAGCGGAGTGTTTTCCCTCATTTTTTATGCAGCTTATGTTCGCCATCATTAATAGCCCAAAAGAATTTAGATAACGCACTTGCGTGTAAAACCATGTTCTGTAAATGATATAGAACTTTAACTTGAGAGTTAGGCTCCATTTCATAGTGACCATTTGTTTTATTGGTCATGTTAATAAATTTGGCAACATAATCAATTGAGTTCATTACCGCATTACAATTGAAACGAATCGACTCAATATAAAATTGTAAATGAGGAGGCTGTATCCCACCATATTCTGTAATTATATCTTTAATGTCGACTTTCTCTAAGCAGATAAAAAATCAATGGGTTCAGACTGACCTTCCCCCAACTAAACCTCGCTTCCAATTCAAAGAACTGGTCAGTAGTGCATGCCCTTACTCAGACAACATTTTCTCAAACTCGCCAGAAGCTACCAACGCTTCTAAATCAGTAAAGCCACCGACTAATGTGCCTTTAACAAAAACCATGGGTAGGGTCATCCAGCCACTCCACATTTTTAGTGCGCCACGGCGGTTCCAGTCTTTGAAGTAGCTGCCGTATTCTAGGTATTTGTATGGTTTACCTGTGGCGGCTACGGCTTTACAGGCTTTTTTACAAAATGGGTTTTGCGACATACCGATCACGACTACATCGTTGTTGGCAACGGCTTCGGCGGCTTCTTTTACGGTGTCGTCATAGCCACCACCAATTTGGTCGGCTATGGCTGTGTGGGCTTGTACTGCATCGTATATTTGTCGGGGCATTTTTTTATTCCTTTTATTATTTTAAATTTCGTTGATCGAATCTGTTTTATACTTAGGCCAAAGTCAGTTGCAGTTTGTATTGCCTGCTGCATATAAACCGGATAAACCACACGGACACTCTTATGGGCCGATATCGCGCACCTGCTCCGCCTAAGGCACCTTATATTACTCCAGAAGGGTTCGAATGTTTAATTACTGAAGAACAACAGATTTGGCCACGCCGTAATATTGTTACCGCTGCCCTTAGCGCTGCAGCAGCAGAGGGCGACAGGTCTGAAAACGCTGAGTACATTTACCGCAAAAAAGAGCTGGCCTCTATTGATTACCGCATACGATATCTGCAACGCCGCATTCCAAAACTGATTGTAGTGCGCCAGTTGCCAGACAACAAACAGCAGGTGTTTTTTGGCGCGTGGGTAACGCTAGAAGATGAAGAAGAACAGCAACTGGAATACAGGATTGTTGGCCCAGATGAGCTGGACTTGCATAAGCAGTACATCAGCGTTGATTCCCCGTTAGCGAAGGCCCTGCTGAAAAAGCATTTGGATGACGAGGTAGAAGTAACCACCCCTGCGGGCAAGCGTTATTTCGATATTGTGGGTGTATGGTACGAAACCCCTGCCACTGCTACCGCGCAATAGGCAGGGGTTGTGTTGGCTGTACCTGCCTAATATTTAGCTCATGAAGAGCTTCATTCACTTTGTGTTAGTTTGCCAGTTGGATGGTCTACTTGGACGACTGCATAGCTTTAAGTGCTGCGCGGTTATCGTTTAACACTTTTTGAGTATCGTCACGTTTTTCTAACAATGCGATAAGCTCTTTAAGACCAGGCACTTCTGCAACAATATCGCGGCCATAGGTTACGTTGGTTGCGTTGTTGGCCAGTTTAAAGGCATGAATAGCAAAGATATCTGCTGCGGTTAGTGCATCGCCACACATGTAGGTTGAAATGGTTACCAGCCGGTTTAGCGCTGGTATGCCACGGTTTAGCATAGTGGTTGAGCATTCTTTGGTGTGGTCTGTTACTTCACGGCCAAACAAAAAACCTATTAAATCATGAGCCGGACTTTCAATATAAAGCTCTATGGTTTTAATCACTTGCTTTACTTTTGCTCGCTCAAAAGCATTGGTTGGGTACAGTGGAATTTCTGGGTAGGTTTCTTCAAGGTATTCTAAAATCACACTGGCTTCGGTCAAAATTCCGTGTTGCGTTTCTAGAAACGGAATTTTCCCCATTGGGCTTTGCTCAAGCATCGCTGGCTCTTGGCTAGGCGGTGTAAACACTTCTTCAAATGCAATGCCTTTTACCAGCAGTGCGTGCTTAACAACGTTGTAGTAATTACTGATGGGGAAACCGTGGAGTTTTAACATGACAGACCTTTAGTTATATTTATTAGGGATTGGTTAAATTTATTTGGAGCTTCGTTATATATTTTTGCTCAATTTCTTTGGATAGCTAATTTTAAAACCTAAGCTCTGGATATGAATTTTCCGTTGGATGTATGCAGGCGGATAACTTCGCCGGGTTCTAGGTATTCTGGTACCTGTACTTCTAGGCCTGTAATCAGTTGAGCCGGTTTGGTACGGCCTGTTGCAGTTGCGCCTTTGATGCCTGGGGCGGTTTCTGCAATTTCCAGGTCAATGGTTTGTGGCAGTTCAATACCCAACACGTTGCCATCCATTAACAAGGCAATAATACCTTGCTGGCCTTCTACCAAATATTCTATTTGGCCCTCTAGGTCTGCTGTATTGATGTTGTATTGGCTGTAGTCATCTAGGTTCATAAAGCTGTATTCATCGCCATCTTTATAGGTGTACTGAACTTGCACACGTTGGCAATCTGCTTCTTTTAGATACTCGTCACTTTTAAATGAGGAATCTAATTTTTGGCCGGTTTTCAAATTATTAAACCGAATTTTATATAACGTAGATGCACCGCGTGACGACGGGCTTTTTGCTTCAAGGCTTTTAACAATATGTGGAGCATCGTTAATTTCTAAAATCATTCCCCGTTTTAATTCACTGGCTTTTGGCATGATGCGTTCTCGGTACGGTGTAGTTATAAGCTATCTACTTATAACCTATATAATAGGTTTATTCGTCGTTATTCAGCGTGTGTACATCGGGGTATTTGTCGCCAAATACGCCGTAGTAAACTGTTTCATAGGGGAAGTCTGGCACTGCGCCATGGTCTTTAATATATTCCATATGGCGGCGGTTTTGATTGTCGTATTCGTGAAACAGCGCGTGGGTTTTTCCGTCGAACTCTAGCGGTTTCGTGTCCAGCTTTTCACACATACTCAGGTTAAACGCGGGAGATGCCTTCAACCATTTTCCATCCACATAAAGCACCGAGTATCCATGAAAAATGGGGGCGTTGTTGCCGGCTTCATCTAATAATGAATCTGGCATCAAATGATTAAGCACATGTGCAAAGCCAATTCCGGAGGGTATGGCCAAAGCGCGTGCCAGCGTAGACAGCAACACGGCCTTTGGCATACAAAACCCGCGTTGATCTAGCAATATTTGGCGGCAACAAAACTGTTTCTTTGTTAGTAAAAAGTGCCGTGGGTCATACCTAAATTCATCACGCACGGCATAATACAGCTTGATAACTTTCTCGACATCCGTTTGAGCATCACCCACCACTTTTGCGGCGTAGGCTTGCACGCTGGCATCGTCGCTATCGAAATACCGCGTTGCCTGCAGGCAGGCGGCAGTTGGCGCGGCATTTAAATCAATTTTGTTATCAAACTTTACGGGTTCAATCATCAGTTATTGCGCCTTAAAAACGGTTTGCTTAGTGGTGGTGTCCGCCTGCTCCGTGGGCGTGGCCATGGCTTTTTTCTTCTGTGCTGGCTTCACGTACATCAACCACTTCTACCGCGAAGGTTAGTGTTTTTCCGGCGTACGGGTGGTTGCCGTCAACATCTACATTAAACTTATCGGCTTAAATAACCGTTACTTGGCGTGGGCCTTTTTCGGTTCGAATAGAAACGATTTGACCAGGCTTCAACCGGCTGTTCTTTTTAACATCGACATGTTTAATAGGCACGCGCTGCATGTTGCCTTCTTTGCGGTAGCCGTATGCTTCGCCGGCGTCTAGCGTAACGTCGAACTTATCTTCGGCTACTTTATCGGTCATGGCTTTTTCTAGCCCGCGCATAATGTTGTTTTTGCCATACAAGAATGCCTTTGGCTCGCGTATGTATGAATCTTCTAGCAGGTTGCCCTCTGCGTCGGTCAATTTATAGTGAAACGAGACAACCTTTCCGGGACCAATGTTCATCAACTACTCCGTCTAACTGCAATGCAAAAAAGACCGATTATCCTTTGCTTAAGCCATGTTGGCAAACTCTGATTCATACCATTTATAGCGCTGCGTGCCCGGTGCTCGTTATACCACGCCACTTACCTGCCACTAACCCGCCATTACCCCGCCATTGACCTGCCACTGCTCCGTCAAATTGCAGCAATACGCATGCAGATTTGCACAGGCAACCCCACAATCGGTAGTATCTGCGCACGGTGAAAAAATCATAAAAACCGAGCAAACTGTATTCGCTACAGCCCTATTGCACCACTGCCCCATAGATGCGGGCTTATAACTGTTCAATGAGAGGAAGAACGTGGCAAATTTCGACGCACTCACACAGCAAGCACTTCAGCAACGCGAAACACTACTGGCACAGCGCAGCGCAGCCAGCGCAGATATGCCCCTTAGGTTTTGGAACCAACAAGCGCATTTCACCACACCGGCTAGCGGCTCGCCAGAAAAGGCCATCACCGGGCTTAAAGCCTGTAGAAAAATCCTTAAACGGTTTGATATTTCCGCAGCAGAACTGGCCCAATTTACCGGGGCCGACCAAGCCATACTGGAAGACCTAATCAGCAATACCAACAACCACGCGCCCTTGGTAATGGTAGATGCAGAAGACGCCGTAGCACTCACCGAAGACTCCAGCGCCAAAGCCCGCGAAGGCGCAAAAAGGGTATTTACCGAAGCTCAGTGGGGGCCAACCCTAGCTTTTTTTAGACCGTCCGGCTTAGGGCTAGACACCTGCGTTGGCGACTTACTTGAAGTATTACCCGCAGCGGCCGAAGGCCGCGCACCAGCGGACTACCCTATTGATGGCATCATTTGGCCCAAACCAGAGCACCCGGAAGAAATCACATGGGTGTGCAATCTACTAAGCGAAGTTGAAACTCAGCTTAGCCTACAACCAAACCAAATAAAATTTCAATTTTTAATTGAATCTGGCTACGCCTTAAACCAACTTAGAGAGCTTGCCACAGCAGCAATACCACGGCTCACAGGGCTGATTTGGGGCATTGCCGACTACAGCGCAGATGCAAACTTACCGGTTATCCAAAACGACCACCCTGTATGCGACTGGGCCCGCTACCAGCTTGTAAATATGGCCGGCGCGCTAAATGTACCCGCCATAGACAGCATGACGCTTAACTACCCAACGCCCGTTCACCGCGGCGCAGACCTTACCGAACAACAGCAACAAGAAAACAAACAAAAAATACTTCGCGCATTAAAAGATGTTTACGACGAAGCCAACCACGGCATCAACCTGGGTATGGCCGGCAAATGGGTAGGCCACCCCGCACAATTGTTGATGGTAATGGCAGCGTACCGTAACTCTATTCCGCAATCGCAAATAGACAGCGATATCGAAGAAATCGAAGCCTATAACCAATCCGTTGCAGCCGGTGCTGGCGCAACCATGATTGGCGCAGGCAAAAAAGAATACATGGCCGACAGAGCAACCGACCGACATCTGCGAGCACGCCTACGCCGTGCAACTGCCTGGGGAGCATTAAGTGCTGAAAAAGCACTGGAGTTAGAGGTTATTACTGCTCAAGAAAAAGTGGAACTTGGTGGCTAGGCTAGCAGCTCAATTTAGGGCTCTGCCACGCCCACAGCACTCCGGCGCAGCGGCCAAACTAACTCACTCATTGAATAAGCCTCTCGCATTCGAAAAAACCGGATACCTTAAACAAATAGTTTTGGGTATCCGTAACCTTAAAAAGGCCTAACCAAGGTTTTAAATCAACTACATTTTGTGGCACGCGAGCGCTGGCTTATCAGTTATAATTGCGCCTTTCCAACCCCTTATTCATTACGGTTCACACATGTCTTTACGATCATTCTTCTGGTGGCTTCCATTCGGAGCAGCACCTGAAATAACCGCAACCGAACTTAATGAACGCATGGCAGCGGACCGCGCGCCTTTTATACTCGATGTACGCACACCCGCCGAATGGCGAGCCAGCCGCATACCCGGCGCAACCAACGTTCCAATTACTTCTATTCCAGCCGAACTAAAAAACCTCGATATCGCAAAAGACCAACCTATCGTCGCAATATGTTTATCGGCTCATCGCAGCATTCCTGCCGTTAGGGCACTACGTAAAGCAGGTTTTACAGAAGTTCACCAACTAGAAAGTGGTATGCGTGCCTGGTGGAAAGCCGGTTTAGAAACTCACAAAGGGCGCTAAGCCAAGCAGCTCCGACAGTTATAACGCAATACTCACAAATGAATTATTAATCCAATAAATAGGAATAACCATGAGCTGGACTGTATATCTCTCGGGCGAAATACACACAAACTGGAGACAGGAAATAATAGCCGGCTGCCAAGCGCTAAGCCTACCCATTGAATTCACCTCTGCCGTTACCAATCACGAAGCAAGTGACGCAGCAGGCGATGGCCTTGGCAAAGAAGATAGCAACTATTGGCGTGACCATAAGTCCGCAAAGGTCAACGCCATGCGCACCAAAACACTTATCCAAAACTGTGATTTAGCGATAGTACGCTTTGGAGAGAAATTCAAACAATGGAATGCAGCCTTTGATGCCGGTAGTTGCTCAGCGTTTGGCAAGCCTTATATAACCCTTCATGCAGAGGATATTATTCACCCTCTCAAAGAAGTTGATGCTGCAGCCATGGCGTGGGCAACCACAACCGAGCAAATTATTGAAATCCTTCAATACGTGATCACACAAAAGTAAGTACGAATAAACACAAATAAGCCTGCTATATACCGCAGGCTTGGTTTACCTTCTTTAAAAAAACCTGCTCGGCCACATTTTCATTCAACTAAAGCCAGGCCAATAAATGAAAGAAATCACAAGAATCAACCACGTCGGAATCCGAGTAAAAAGCTTAGATTCTTCGCGTGAGTTCTACGTTAAGCTGGGTTTCGAATTTATTGCCGGGCCACTGGGCCTCGAACCCGTTGCGATAATGGAGCATCCATCCGGAATAAATATTAATTTTATACTTAATGCAGCGCCAGATTCATCTACCAATATGTTGATGGACATTGCCAAAAAACACACGGGCTACACACATATGGCGCTAGAAGTAACTGATCTTGACGCCGTAAAACTGCAACTAAAAAAATTACAAATTGACGTTACCGGCGGGCCCATCGTATTGCCCAATGGCGCTACGTTTATATTCGTAAGAGACCCCGATGATAACG
>JAESUM010000052.1 GCA_016763075.1 Pseudomonadales bacterium | reverse complement strand
TCACCATGTCCAGCTTTAGAGGACACACCACCGTTTTCCACTTCTGATTTATACATGCTCTCGGCTTTGCTAAATGCCGTTTGAAAGACAGTCTCCATACCGACTAACTGTGAAACCGCATTGCTGATGTCGCTAGTACCTGCGCTGACCTGATGCGTTGTGTTCTCAAGATATTCGTTTTCCGCAATGCCTGTACCAAGGGTGGACGCGGACATCCACACTGAGATCAGCAGAGCGAATAGCATGCCTGATGCCCAATAGGGCAAGACACGTTTCTTCTCAGATTCGTCCGCATCGGCAAGCACTTCGACACCAAACGACACGAGCCAGCTTACCGATACTACCCAGAAGACAAAAAACAGGGCGGCAATGAGAAAGGCAATAAATCCGTCACCAATGAAGGACATGCTCTCGTAGATGTTTTTGGCATTAATGCCTGCATCGACGCTGATGCCAATTCTGCATATGTTGATGAGTGATCGCTTGAGCTTTGTCAGCGAGTTACTAAACCTAATGGTTTTGGAAGACATATTTAAACCCTCAGCGAGGTGATCAAAAAGCAATCTACATGGATTGCGCTGTCGCTAGGGGAGGGATTTCAGGAAGGGAAGATTTGAAAACAGCACCCAATCACCAAAGCGATGGGGGAAATATATATTATGTAATTACATTTGTATAGATGTAATTACATATCTGGTGTGAATTTTCTTTGTGAGGTGAGCTTTTCTTGTATAGCTTCTTCAATCCACGCAGTTCTAGTTTTAGAAACTTCGCTCGCGGCTGTATCAACTTCCTTCAAAAAATCCTCGTATAAGCGGAGGTTGGCAGGCTTTTTATTTCTATTTGCGCTTGCTTGCGGAGTTAACTCTGGTCGTGGAAGTAAAGACGAGTCTTTTCTGTAATCTGGTTTTCCGTGGCTTTGCATTAATACTTCCCCTTCCATGGGGTTGGGCATAGCAATGCCCCCTTTAATTTGGTTTCCTTTTTTGTGTACAGCCTTTTTTGGTGTTACGTCAAGAAAATTGTTATCTGCACTGCTTTGATGGAGTTTTTGAATCAGGCTTTGAAGGGCTTTGGTGTCAATGTGAGCAACTGGCTTGGTAGAGGGCTTTGTTCGTTTTATGAAGGCTGAGTATGTGCCTGTAACAATTACTTCGTCCTCAATGAGTGGAGTTGCAATTTTCTTAAACTTGTCCTGATCCGCCAGATAGGTATCTCTAAGATATTGGAGAAGCATTTTCCGTTCTTCAACTGGTATTTTAGGAGGGTGCTTTTGAAAATAAGTGATCATTAGCACTTCAAGATCGGTACGACCCGCACTTTCAATTGTTCTGGCGTGTTGGGATATTGCCATTTTGAAGGTTCCTTAACCTTGAAAAGGTTTGCTCATATGGTGTAATTACATCAATACCCGTCATTTTCCACTTTAATCTGAGCTTTGTCCAATTAATGTATGCATGTGTTTGTTTTGATCTGATGTTTATGTATATAAAAATGCACGGATTTTGCACGGATTGTCGTGCATGTTCTTGGTATGTTCATGCTTATTCGTGCAATGTGGCATATTGAGGGAAATTAAATAACCTCTCTAAGTCGCGCGGTATATAAGGAAAAAATGGTGGGCACGGTAGGGATTGAACCTACGACCCCTTCGATGTCACCGAAGTATCAGTTGTTTAATATCAGTATTTTACAGAGAAGCGCACGGATTACTGCACGAATTTTTAAATGGAAAACTTAAGATTGCTTTCAGTTCAAAATGTTTTGTCCTTATCGTATAGCAGGTGTTCTTTAGCAATCCGCTCCCACATCTCATTCCCACTTTTTATCTGTTTCATATGTGTATAGGTTGTGTTGTATTTCTTTGCTTCTAATAGGATATTTAGATGGTATCCACTAAAGGCAAGCACAGTCACACCAAGCAATGCCAAGATAAATTTCTTCTTGGTTCTCATTTTTGATTTACTTCCTTCGGGAGCTTCCTTTTTATCTGTCATATCACCGCTCCCTAAAATACTTCCTGCTCATTTACACCTTTATAGAATTCTTGCTGACCTTTGGTCATTAACGTGTTGTCAGGGCCATCGCTGACTCTAGAAAACATAGATTCAATAATAATCCCACTGGCAAGTACACATATGCTTATTAGTAAAATAATTAAGATGCTTCTAAGAGCCATCTTTCTAATATTTATGCCCTTATTCTTCATGACTAAAAGCTTTCTTTTCTTCCTAGTTCTTCGTACATTTCGATTTCTTCAGGAGTCATATGGTCACGTGCATCACCATATTTATCAGGCTTCTTATTCCAGTCAACACGTACGGGTCTAAATGTATCGCCCATTACAACGCAGATACCAGATTTTTCGCCACGGCATTTCTCAACAACAATATGATTTGACAAGGATACAAACAGAGCCCCTCCAGCGATAATAGAAAAGACAATAACAATTGCGATTATCGTTTTCTTCTTGTTCTTGCAAGTTGGTGTCTTTGTTTTTTTATCTGGAGTTTTATTCATCATGCGAGGCTTTCTTAAAAATTGTTATAAAATTCAGAGTTATCTTCCAGAAACTCAATTTGTTTAGGAGTCATATGGTCACGTGCGTCACCATACTTAAGTATTCTCCCTGTTGCCAAATATTTTCCGCATACGACAATTATGAGCACACCAACCAATGCAAGAATTGCTTTCTTTGTCCTGTTCATTTTTGGCTTTGTTTCTTCAATCCCCATGTCATCCATAATTATTACCATCCAGCTTTTTTCGAAGCATCTTGTTGCTTCCCCATTCTTTCTTTAAATTTATCTCGTCTTTGATTTTCCTGACTTACCTGTTCGCGAGTTATATGATCTCTCGCATCCCCATACTTAAATACTTTTCCTGTTACCAAATATTTTCCGCCTATGGCAATCACAACAATACCAACCACTGCCAGCATAATTTTTGTTTTCTTACTAAATGGTGTTTTGTCTTCGCTTGATTTCTTATCGCTCATGAGTGATATCCCTTCACATTTAAAATTTTCTTCCGCCCTGATCCTTCAGCCACTTATATTCCTTTTTTACGCTATACTCCATTATCGGACTACCTTTTCTCAATTCTTTAATTCTTGTATAGGTTGTTCCGTAATATTGTGCCTCTAAAAGTATTTGTAGATGATAGCCACCAACAGCAAGTGCAGACATTCCAATCAATGCCAAGATAACTTTCTTCTTGTTGCTAATTCTTGACTTCAGTCCATCAGGAGCTCCCTTCTTATCTGACATTTAACGTTCCTTCAAAATCTTTCGTTGTTCACTTTATTAATTTTCTCTTGCGACCATCCATTATAATGCTCCTTAGAAATTATTGTAAAAATCGGCATCTTCTTGAGCTTTCTTTCTAGCCTAATCTAAGTTGCTAATAGATACTCCACGATTTTGCGCTTCAAGCCATAATTTTGAGTAATATCCACCACCAAATAAGCCCAGCACTACCAATGCCAGTATTATTTTTTTCTTTTTGCTCATCGGCGCTTTTATTTTCTCATTTTTATTTTCACTCATGCCTGTGTTCCTTCACACCATTTTGGTTAGAATGTCTTGCTTTTTCCGTATTCTTGTTCTTTGTCAGAAGCAATTCTTATCAAGTCAGCTGATAGTTTGTTTTTAGCATGAATAATGAATATTCCTCCTGCAAGTAAGCATAAAACAATGATGGAAAGTAGAGCCTTTGCTTGTTTGCTAATCTTTAATTTCGTTCCCTTGGGAGCTTCCTTCTTATCTGACATTTATATTTCCCTAAAACTTGTCCCTAATTAGATTTGCTTGTGGATGCGTCATCTTTTTGTGATTGGTTGACTGTGCAGGGTCATCACAAAATGAGCTTGGTTTTCCATCTCGTTTAAGAAGAGCCTCATGTGAACACTCATCAATAAACTTAGCATGTTCTGTATTAATCACTGCATTGACGCGCCAAACAATGAGTAACACTACGAAAGCCAAAGTCACCTTTAAAAGTATTTTCTTCCTTTTGCTCATTTTCGATTTTTCTTCTGATTTCATATCACTCACGCGTTCTTCCCTGACTTTATGTTTAACTATCCATTGATCCAATTGGCAGGTTATCTGCCTTGCGCGCTTCATCGGATGTTTTTGCATGAGCGTAGATGTAAGTTGACCTTGGGTCTTTCCATCTTCCCGTTGCTACAAGTCCAACGGCATCCATGCCGTTATAGCGTCTCATCCATGTGGCATAGGTATGTGATCCGATTGCGTGCGGTCGTTTATACTCAATTCCTGCACGTTTGCAGGCACGCCTGACGGCGTTCACCGCAGAATGGCGGTGCGTATACCCAAAGATCAGTCCAGACTCCTGCTCAATATCTCTAAGGCGCTTTATCACGATCTCGGGTAGGTGAACCGTTCTAGGTTCGCCATTTTTTGTTTTTGGTATATATGCCCACGCTTCTTCCAAATTCACTCTTTCCCATGTCAAATTTATGCATTCGCTTATGCGGCATCCTGTGTAGGGAAGGTATGTCGTGAGGGCTTTTAGCTTTGGATGGCAGTGTTCCCAAAGGGTTTCTAACCAATCTATTTCAACCCACTCGGGTGGGGGACGTTTAACTTTTGGTTTTGAAAATACCTTGTGCGGTATCCAGTCAAGTTTTGATGCGTGGTTTCTGATCGCTGTAAACGGATCATAAAAGCATCGTCTTACTGTTGAATTTGATTGTGTGGGATAGGCTTCTCTGGATTTAATATCTAAGATGTTTTGATCAATTTCATCGAGGTAATAATCGCCTAATGTTTCGTCGAGTTTTTCGATAAAGGTTTTCTCACCACCTTTTCGCACATATGCGATACAAGCCTCTGTAAATGTCTTTCGGTCAGGCTCTCTTTCAATGTTTAATTCATTTTCCCGTTGAAGTCTGTATCTGTCCGCAATAATCTTATCAGTTGTTCTCGTTGACTCAAAGATTTCTTCACCTTTGACCGTGCCCCTGACATACCAGTATTCAGAGCCTTTACGTCTCGTGATTTTAAGGGGCATAATTCCTCCTCTATGAGTTGTAGATATTTTTCAGGTATACACCATGTTCGATTCTTGATATACGGAGAAATGCCGATATCCCTGATTATTCCACGGACTCTTCGTTTCTGAGCTGTCTCAGATAAGTCGCGAAATGCGGGTATCATTTTTGCTATATCTATTTCAGTGATTAACATGTTCTTTCCATTTTTATTACTATGGCAACCTCTAAGAGATGAAGAGTTTTAACACTCAACATCTCCCAGTCGCATCCCGCCGATTAAGGTCGGGCTGAACCCAAATGAAAAGAGCTGCAAAGTCCAATTCATTGGATTGCAGCCCTGTAATTATTAGACCATATCGGTGTTAATGCTTTATTAATAATTGATTGCATTTTAGTTTATAAAATTCGTTGTATCTCAATGTCACAGCCTGTTACAGGCTTGTCACAACTTGACGCAAGGCGCGTATAAATGTCGTGCCTTGTCCCATCTTTTTTAATATTTATCCCAACATTAAGATGAAATTGAACGCGTCGTTTTTTACGTGTTCTTTTCATTTAATTTGGGATGCATTGTTGCAAGAGTAGCGTGACTACTTTGCAAGCGGAG
>JAESUM010000051.1 GCA_016763075.1 Pseudomonadales bacterium | reverse complement strand
TTCATACACTTGAACTCGGCTTGGGGCTTTGTCTTTTGCCAGTACTTTTTTAACAATATCCGATAATAAAACAATGCCAAATGCATCATGCTCGGTACGCTTTTTCACAATAATAATTTCAGCATTATTTTGCTTCATCATTTCGAGTGCTTCGGCAACACTTGCAAGTCCTTCAAGCTCTAAATGGCGCTCACGCATGACATCCTTTACTTTGATTACTTTTCTGCTCATTTCTCATTCTCCGTTACGTCATCTACAATTTTTTGAGCTTGGTGAGCGACACCAATGGCATCTTCAACATCAATTTGAAATGCTATGCCGGTACCAGGCTTAGCATCAAATTTACCGACTTCACCGACCTTCTCCAAAATTCTTCGGCTGCGGTGCTCTTCTACCAAGAACAACACAACATCTCGCTGTGTTTCAAGAGATAAACCAAAAAATGTTTTACTTTTATTCAGGCCTTCGCCGCGAGCATTACTAATCACTGTGGCTCCGGTGGCGCCTGCTTCTCGGGCGGCCTCCATTACTGCATCGGTTTTATCATCTTCTACAAATACCATAATCATTTTAAAATGCATAACGGTGCCTCCAACATCTGCTTTATTATTTTGATATGAACATCATGTATGGAAGAAATTGCTCTTCCGTAGTTTGGAAATACAGTTTTAATCTTCATGTTCTTGATACCATTCCTTGGCTGACTTTTTGTCTTTTAACCCGCGTAATTCAGATAACTGCGCGTAAGCCATCACCGATATTACTGGAAACAAACAGGCAAAAGCGATTAACCCAAAGCCATCAATTAATGGGTTTCGGCCCGGTATGGTTTCTGACAAGCCTAAACCTAATGCCGCTACCAACGGTACTGTTACCGTTGATGTGGTCACGCCGCCAGAATCATAAGCCAGTGGCACAATCATTTTGGGTGTGATGGCGGTCTGAATGACCACTACAACGTACGCAGAAATGATGTACCAGTGGATAGGGTCCCCGACTACAATGCGATAACAACCCAACGAAATACCTATCGCAACACCAAACGCCACAGAGATTCGCAGCCCCCACACGCCAATGGTACCGCCAGAAACCTCGTTGGCTTTCATAGCGACTGCCATCAATGCGGGCTCTGCAATGGCGGTACTAAAACCAATGCAAAATGCGAATAAATAAACCCAATAGTAATCTCGCCAATCGATGGCATTGGCCGCTACTGCCAGCTCTTGCACCGACTCAACCCCGTGTATAAACACCGGATCGGTTAGCTGTGTGGCCATGACTCGGCCAAGGGGGAACAGACACCACTCAAGCCCAAGCAAGAAGAATGATAGGCCGATAATCACCCAACCAAAACCCATCAAAATTTGAGCCAAATTGGCGGGCTTTTTACGAATAACGAAGAATTGAAAACCGAAGATAATCACGGCAATTGGGAATACGTCTTTGAGCGTACCCAAAATTGTAGCTAACAGCTGGGCGAGAATATCCATCATATGAGCATGCCGTAAGCCATTACAAAAATGATGGGGGTGAGCGATGCAAAGGCGATTAGTCCGAAGCCGTCGAGCATTGGGTTACGCCCTTTAATAGAGGAAGCAAGCCCTACCCCTAACGCCGCAACTAATGGCACAGTGATGGTTGAGGTGGTTACACCACCGGAGTCGTAAGCGATACCGATAATTTCTGGCGGAGCAAAAACAGTCATGATCATCACGATGATATAACCACCAATGATGATCCAATGAATGGGCCACCCGCGCAGAATTCGCACCACACCAATGACAATGGCTACTCCAACTGCAAATGCCACGATAAGCCTTAGCTCAGTGGCATATTGCAGGCGCGCCGCATCGGTAGATTCAATCATATTGCCATTGGCCGCGACCTTTGCCGCTTCTGCCGCTACAGCAATGAGCGCAGGCTCCGCCACTGTGGTGCCAAAACCAAGGCAAAATGCAAAGGTTACCAACCAAAAGACGCTGCCTTTGCGGGCCAAGGCATTGGCCATTGAGTCGCCAATAGGAAATAAGCCTTGCTCCAAACCATAAATAAAGAAGGTAAGGCCGATGACTACAAACAATACCCCAAGCACCAATTGGCCGACATTAGGCAGCGGTTGCTGCAATACCACCAATTGAAAAAACAGAATAACCAGTACGATAGGCAGCAGGTCGCGCACGCTGTTTAGCATCGACCTCATCAGCTTCAAGATTGTGCTCTTCAAGAACGTCGGCCTTATTAGAATAGAATCTAGCAAAATAAGTGTAGGCAATGAACAATGCCCCAAAGCAAGGTTATGCGCAATTCATCACTTATAAAGAGTAGCCGCTGGTGCAGGAATCGGCGTAGCCAAAAACAGATCGACGCATGCTGTCTCGCCGTTATACTGTTGGCTTTTTATATGAAGTGGTGGAGAACAGCATGCGTTGCGCACTGATGGTTGCAGTTGCAGAAAATCGCGTTATTGGATTCGATAATAAAATGCCATGGCATATCCCCGCCGACTTAAAATACTTTAAAAAAACCACCATGGGTAAGCCGCTGCTGATGGGCAGAAAAACCTTTGAATCTCTTGGAAAACCTTTACCGGGCCGGCCTCATATTGTGGTCACACGCGACCCCACTTTCGAGTATCCCGGCGTTAGCGTTGTGCACAGCATTGAAGCTGGGTATGTGCTAGCCAGCAAAACCGCTCAGTCGATGGAGCTTGAAGAATTTATGCTCATTGGCGGTGCCAATGTGTATGCGCAACTTTTAGCTAAAGTAGATCGGATGTATTTAACTCAAGTGCACGCTAGCTTCGAGGGCGATGCATTTTTTCCTGATTACGACCGTGTTCAGTGGCAACAAACAAGCCGCGAAGATATTGACCCAACCGAGAACACAGTCGGTTATTCATTTATTGTGTTGGATCGTATTTAACGCTGCTTAGCGGGTTGGCACATTCACGGCAACCCCCGCTAAAGCGAATCAGAACGAGTAGGTATAACTCATGTGGTAGATGGAAGAATCCCCGGTGTTGCGGCCATCCAGGACATCTGCCAAACCTACTCCAACAGAATGCTGGTGTGAAATAGAGTAGTCAATCGCGATTTCTACCCCTTCCACCTCTTCTTTGGTGGTGTGAAAAACGTTCGGGTTAACACCAGCGGTACCGATATCCGGGCCAGATTGTCCCAATACGAAGCTATAAACTACTCGCGCTGAAATCCGATCCGTCATGGCGTAGTACGCACCCATATTTATCAGCAAGTCATCAGGCACATCATTAAAGCGCACCCGGTAACCCAGCTCTGCACTTACACTTAATGCATCGGTAAGTGTCTGGCCAATTTGCACAGCAAGCTCTATCCCATGCGCCCGGTCTCCAGGTGCATGCACGTTTGGCTCAAGTACCGTGTCCTTGTTAATATCGGTCAGTTGCGAACGCTTATAGCTGCCTTTGAATATTGCAGCGCCAGAAACCGTAATGGTAGGCCCACTATCGTGGTAATACTCATTGCGTAAATTCCAACGCAAGCGGATACGAGTATCGGCCATGCCACTGATATCGCCCAGCGCTGGGTTATTGTCCCAACTGCTGCTCACAAACCCCGCTAAAACATCCACCATCATGGTGTCGGATAATCCTTTACCGTAATACACCCAGGTGGTTTGTTGGCTGATTTCAGGGATCGCCGAGCGCACATCTGCAAGCCATTTTTGGTCAAACGCCTCGTTAACATATGAGATAGAAACCACCGATTGGCCTTCCTCTAACAACCATGGATTATCTGCATATGCATTAGTTACCGGAAGTGCCAGTGATGCCAGCAGGGAGGGAAATAGGATAAACCGTTCGGTAATTTTCATCATCAACTCCTCACTTCAACCGATAACGTTTAGTGAAATAGGCATCCAACGAGCGAAGCTCTTCGGGGCTAAGTGTTGTGGCAAAACACGGCGTGTGTACGTCACAATTAACCACTTGTTCACTGACTTTTGTTGGTAGTGCCTTTAACGCTGAGCGCTTAAATTTTGCGTGGCAAGATCGGCAATTAGCATCGCCTTTTCTACCCATCACAATGGCTTTACCGGAGTTATAATTTGCTTTTCCTGGCCCCGCGCCGGACGGCACAAACGAGCCGGATGCAGCGGCCATGCCACTGACTAAAAAACTGATGATAAGGAGAAACACAAACGCAGTAGTACGACTACTCACAATCACCATCCCATGCATTTTTTCGCCTCCATGAGGTGAATTCAATCGAGCTTCAAAAATGTAGCTCAGGGCTTATCATCAATATGTAATGTTTTATCAGAATCACGACCTTTGAGCGGCCTCGATAACACAAGAATAGACAAGATTTTCCAGCCTGCAAGGCATGTACCTTTTAATGTTCCAGAAATATTCGAAGGCCCCTGCGTTGTTAATGCCGCAACAGGGATCTCTTTAACCCAAAACCCCCGACGGTAAGCCTTAATTTGCATTTCTACGGTCCAACCAAAATCTTTATCTTGCATGTTGAGTTGCTGTAAACACTGGTATCGAATTGCCCGAAAAGGTCCAAGATCTGTGCATTGTTGATGCCACAAATGGCGAATAATAAACGACGCCAGTTTATTGCCAAAACGCTGCTGGGGCGACAATGCACCCGGTTGCCGTGTGCCCAGCTCTCGGCTTCCAATCACCATGTCATAACCCTGAACAAGAGGTAGCAGCAGCGCCTCAGATTCGCAGCTATCTTCTGCGCCATCGCCATTCAAAAACAATACAAAGTCTGTGTCTTCTATAGTGGATATCGCTTTGAGACAAGCTGCTCCATATCCTTTATGCGCCTCATGAACTACCGTTGCGCCAGCAATATGTGCCACCTCTGCGGTTGCATCAGTAGAGCCATTATCGCAAACGATAATTTCATCGATTAGCGCAGCACCAGCGTGCGTGTTGGCCATCAGATTTTGTACAACCATTGCAATATTATTGGCTTCATTTAAGGCGGGTATAACAACCGTTACTCGATAACCTTTGTACATTCACCCTCTCCTGATCTACCCGATGCCGAACATATAGTGCGCATCAGCTCAATATTTCAAAGTGTAGACTATAATCAAAACACGTATGCATAACGCCGTAAAACAAAAGGAAAACCCCGTAAAAAGTGGCTGTCAAACTCACTCGAATACTACTCGTCCGTAATTTTATACTCGCGCGCTTTAGCCTTGCGCTTCGCATAGCTACGCTGGGTATGTTGCTGGTGTCTGTGTCTATTTCGATCACGGTATATTTTACTTACAACGATAATATTTCCAACATCCTTTCTACAGTACAAAACGAATTGGAAAACACCGTGCTATCAACCGCGCAATTTATCGACTCTGATGAACTCGCAAACATATATTTTGATGCCGAATCGGGCCTAGACGGCATCGAGACATTTGAGAAAGTCAGAAACCAACTCGCACGAGTAGCCGAAGCAGTAGGTTTGGAACATGGCCCAAACAACAGCCCTCTTTATGTTTTAAGGCCAAACACCGATAACCAAGAATTTCTTGAGTTTGTAGTGATGACTGACGTGAACGACGCTGGTGAATACTATGTCGGCGCGCTGCTTAAAATGGAGGACTTTCACGAAAAAGTACTCGAAGGGGAAATCTACATTTCAGCGCCTTATACCGATGCTCATGGCACATGGATAACGGTATCGGCACCTATACAAGACCAGGGTGGTGCCGTCACCGATATTCTTCAAGGTGACCGACCAGTTGAATTTTTAGCTGCCGAAATATTAAAAGTACAAAATATTTGTCGATTCGCGGCCGTTACTTCAATCGCTTTCGGGTTTATCGCCTCAATGCTTTTCGCACTTTATATTGTCCGGCCTATCCAGAAAATTACTGCCATTGCTAAAAAACTTGGCGCCGGTGATTTAAAACAACGCATTAAGATCAACCGCTCCGACGAGATTGGCATTCTGGGTGTAATTTTCAACGATATGGCACACGAGCTTGATCAAGCAAAATCTAATGATCAGCAACGTTTTCAAATAATTACCGGTGTAACCAGCGACCTTATAGACCGATCCGAAATGGTTCATTCCATCAGCGCCGAATTACTACGGGTATTTAATTTGCAACTCGAGCACCTAAGCGAAATAGAAAGCGATATTCAACAACTCTCAGAGTTTTCTGGAGAAGCCAAAAATTTTGCCGCGACAACAGAAGAGAAAACCAATGCTGCCAGCAGCAATGCCCATATCGCATATGAGAGCATGATGGAAGGGCAAGTTAGCTTGCAACTTTTATTTGAAAATATCGAACAGCTATCGACCATTATTGAACGCCTTGTTGTTAACGGCGAGAGCATCGACCTAATACGAAAGAGCATTGAAACGATTGCAGACCAAACTAATTTACTTGCGCTAAATGCATCTATTGAAGCGGCTCGTGCAGGTGAATATGGGCGCGGTTTTTCCGTAGTCGCTGACGAAGTAAGGCTGCTTGCAAGACAATCTCAAGCCAAAGCTAAAGAAATTGGAGATATTGTTATTGATACTAAAGAATCAATTTCTCAAACAAGAGACAAAGTAAAAGATGCCCGCGACCAAGGAAATATTTTGATAGAACAAGAGGGTAGCGTGTTAGACAAGGTAAACCAAATTAGGCTTGCACTTACGCTAATTAAACAATACAACTCCAAAATTGCTACGACCACATCTGGAGTCAATAAAAGTGCCTCGCATGCCGATGAAATAAGCTCAGAGCTATTCAATAGCATTAAGACTATTTATCACGATACAGAAACGCTAAACCAAGTTACCATGAAACAAATGGATGTACTGAGAACTTTGGTTGGATTAATGCAGTATGAAAATGACATGCTACAAGACAATGAAGAAAGCATTGAATTATTTTGATACATCTAAAGTATTGTTGTGAATCAGACGATGTACACCCCAGTATGTTTACACCTAGTAAATTTTTATAAAATTAAAGCAAAACCCTGAATATAGAACACAAAAAAGCCGCTGTGAAAGCGGCTATAAATAATTTATTTTGTACTATTTTTCAGCCCTAAGGCAAACATAAATTTCTTGC
This sequence comes from Pseudomonadales bacterium, assembly GCA_016763075.1. Taxonomy (GTDB): domain Bacteria; phylum Pseudomonadota; class Gammaproteobacteria; order Pseudomonadales; family JAHRWD01; genus JAHRWD01. Next base: position 1,544 of record JAESUM010000051.1, on the reverse strand, counting down.
TTGAGCTACTTAATGAAATTACATTCCAACTAAATACTACTAAAATAAATTTACAGAGCTTGCTCAGCACTTGTGCGCTGAAGGCTAGTCTACTTTTCGCACCGCGCCTTTGTCTGCACTGGTGGTCATGCTCGCATACGCCTTTAACGCAGTAGAAACATAACGTTCACGATTGACCGGCTTCCAGGCTTTGTCGCCTTTTGCATCCATAGTTTTTCTACGCTCTGCCAGCTCCTGATCCGAAATATCAAGATTGATGGTTCGGTTTGGAATATCAATTTTGATCAGGTCGCCTGCCTCAACTAAACCAATGGCTCCACCTTCCGCAGCTTCAGGAGAAGCATGCCCAATAGACAACCCCGATGTCCCACCAGAGAACCGGCCGTCGGTGAGTAGTGCGCAAGCTTTACCAAGACCTTTGGTTTTGATGTAGCTGGTGGGATAGAGCATTTCTTGCATGCCCGGGCCGCCTTTGGGGCCTTCGTACCGTACGATGACTACATCACCGGCTACCACTTGATCTGCCAGAATAGCTTCTACTGCGTCATCTTGGCTTTCGTATACTTTTGCAGGGCCACTAAAGGTAAGAATGCTTTCGTCTACTCCAGCGGTTTATACGATGCAGCCGTTTTCTGCAATATTACCAAACAACACGGCCAGTCCGCCTTCGGTGCTGAATGCGTTTTCAACACTGTGAATACAACCATTTTTACGGTCGTTATCAACGCTGTCGTAACGCGTACTTTGGCTAAAGGCGGTTTGAGTCGGAATGCCTGCGGGGCCAGCCCTAAAGAAGTCGATCACGGCCTGGTCTTTGGTTCGCATAATGTCCCATTTATCCAATGCGTCAGCCATGGTTTTACTGTGAACGGTTGGGATATCGGTGTGCAGCAAATTGCCACGATCCAACTCACCCAATAATGCCATTACGCCGCCTGCGCGGTGTACATCTTCCATATGATATTCTTTGGTAGAGGGTGCTACTTTACAAATATTGGGTACGTTACGTGACAAACGGTCAATGTCCGCCATGGTGAATTCAATTTCACCTTCCTGGGCAGCGGCCAATAAATGCAGCACCGTGTTGGTGGAGCCGCCCATTGCGATATCCAGCGTCATGGCGTTTTCGAACGCTTGAAAGGTTGCGATAGAGCGTGGCAATGCGCTTTCGTCGTCTTGCTCGTAATAGCGTTTGCATAACTCAACGGATAAACGCGCTGCCCGTAAAAACAGTTCACGACGATCTGCGTGGGTGGCTAACAAGCTGCCGTTACCTGGCAGTGCAAGACCCAATGCTTCTGCTAAGCAGTTCATTGAGTTTGCGGTGAACATACCAGAGCAGGAACCGCAGGTTGGGCAGGCTGAACGTTCGATTTTTTCGATATCTTCATCACTGACCGAAGGGTCTGGCGCGGCAATCATCGCATCGATCAAATCAAGCTTAACGACTTTGCCAGCTAGTTTAGTTTTGCCCGCCTCCATTGGCCCGCCGGATACAAACACTACGGGAACGTTAAGCCGTAACGCCGCCATCAACATGCCCG
>JAESUM010000050.1 GCA_016763075.1 Pseudomonadales bacterium | reverse complement strand
TTGTGTTGAATAATTTGGCTTTCCTTTATATTGATAGCGACCTAAAGTAAGCCGCAGAATATGCAGAAAAGGCCTACGAACTAGCACCGAAAATTGCGGCCATTGTGGATACCTATGGCTGGATCGAATTACAAAAAGGCGAGCATCGGAAAGCACTTAGTCGGCTTTTAAAGGCTCATTCTTTGGACCCTGAAGAACCCAGCATTCAGTACCACCTTGCCAGCGCTCAAGCCAAAAATGACAAAAAATTGGATGCCATCACACTACTTCGAAAATTATCCGAACGTGATTTTCCGGAAAAAACCGATGCTATCGCGCTACTCGAAGACCTGGAATGGAAACCAGAGTAACCTCGTATTATTCCTATTATTGAGACCAAGATACGCTTTATGCCTACTCTGCTACACGATTTGCTAACACGCAGCAGCTCCCGAGCACCGCAAGCACCGGCGCTCGTTCACAAAAAAAACGACTGGAGTTACGAGCAACTCCAGCAACTGGTAAGCCAACAAGCCAGTGCGCTGATAGCAGCGGGGTTACATAAACAACAGCGGGTAGCTATTTATTTGCCCAAACAACCAGAGTCAGTCACCACCATGCTGGCTACTGCAATGGCTGGTGGGGTTTTTGTACCCATTAACCCCGTGTTAAAAGCAGCTCAAGCCAGTCATATTTTAAATGACTGCAGCGTGCAAATTTTAGTGACCGCCAGTAATCGCCTTAAATCTCTAACCCAGATACTTGAACAATGCCCTGACCTCAAAACCATTGTATTGGTCGATGCACCAAGCACTCCAATAGAATCTTTACCCAATATTAAAATACTCGGTTGGTCATCGTACATTGAGGCAGCGCAGGGCCAAGCCAAACTACACTGCGTCATTGATACCGACATGGCCGCAATCTTGTATACCTCTGGCAGTACGGGCAAACCCAAAGGTGTCGTTTTGTCTCACCGCAACATCGTTGCCGGGGCATGCAGCGTAGCGCAGTACCTAAACATTACTGACTCAGACCGCATTTTAGCGGTACTGCCGTTTAGTTTTGACTACGGGCTCAACCAGTTAACAAGCTCATTATTGCAAGGCAGCTGCTGCGTAATCATGGATTACCTATTACCACGAGACGTCATCAAAGCGGTTGCTAAGCATCAAATTACCGGCCTTGCTGCAGTTCCACCTCTGTGGCTACAACTAGCAGGGCTAGAATGGCCAGCAGAGGTTAACCAACATTTAAGGTTTATGACCAACTCCGGCGGAAAAATGCCCGGTACTGCATTGAAGCAACTGCGTGACGCGGTACCAGACTGTCAGTTCTTTTTGATGTATGGCCTAACAGAAGCGTTTCGCTCAACTTATTTGCCGCCAGAGCAGCTCGATATACGGCCGGATTCTATCGGCAAAGCCATCCCTAATGCTGAAATCAGCGTGATTAATGCCGACGGCAATAGCTGCAAACCTGGCGAAACCGGAGAGCTGGTTCACCGTGGCTCGCTGGTTGCTTTGGGCTACTGGAATGATCCAGAAAAAACCGCCGAGCGCTTTAAGCCCAGCCCATCAACAACCGCTGAATTACCGCTGACAGAAATTGCCGTATGGTCCGGCGACCGGGTCACATTAGACGAAGAAGGCTACCTTTATTTTGTTGGCCGCGAAGATGAAATGATCAAAACCTCCGGCTACCGTGTTAGTCCGTCAGAGGTTGAAGAGGCCATCTACGCCAGCAAACTGGTTTCAGAAGTCGCTGTTTTGGGTGTAACTCACCCTACCCTTGGCCAGGCAATTGTTGCTGTGGTAAATGCAGATGACAACGCTGAGTGGGAACCCAAAAAAGTACTTGCGCATTGCCAGCGTGAATTGCCGAATTTTATGGTGCCGACTCAAATTGAAAGCATCGGCCCATTACCGAAAAACCCTAATGGCAAGATCGATCGCTCGTTATTAAAGAAGCAATATGCGGATCTGTTTGCATCCACCTAAGGTCGTTCAAATAGTCTTAACGTACATACTGTTAAGTATTCACTCACTGTCACCAAAATCATCGCGATCAAAACATGGCTAAAACACCTCCAATACATCACGCAACTATCATCGATTCTTTTGACGTTGAAAATCACAACCTCAAGGTTGGCGGCGTTCCACTAAAGCAACTCGCCGAGCGCGTTGGGCAAACACCCTTTTACGCCTACGACAGATCAAAAATGACGCAACGGTTGGCACAGTTACGTCAACAAATGCCCAGTGAATTGAAAATACATTACGCGATGAAAGCCAATCCAATGCCGGCAGTCGTGCAGCATATGGCCAGCATTGTAGATGGGCTTGATGTAGCCTCAGCAGGAGAGATGAAAGTTGCGCTAGACACCGGCATGGCCGCAAACCAAATCAGCATGGCAGGCCCGGGTAAACGCCCTGTGGAGCTTGCACAGGCGATTGCTGCGGGTATCACGGTAAATATCGAATCCTTCAACGAGCTTGAAGAACTAGCCATTCAATCCAACCGATTAGGAATTGCAGCTACTGTTGCGATACGCATTAACCCGGCGTTTGAGCTTAAATCCTCCGGTATGAAGATGGGTGGCGGCCCCAAACAATTTGGCATCGATGAAGAGCAGGTTCCCGCAGCCCTTAAACGTTTAGGGGCGCTTCAGCTCAACTTTGCTGGTTTCCATATTTTTAGTGGGTCACAGAACCTCAAATCCGAGGCGATTATCGAGGCACAGCAAAAAAGTATTGCACTCGCTATCAAATTAGCAGATGCATGCCCTAGCCCAATTCGGAAACTCAATATTGGCGGTGGCTTGGGAATACCCTACTTTCCCGGCGAAACGCCGCTGAATATCGCACCCATCGCAGAAGCCTTAGACAAAGAGATGCAGCGAGCTAAACAGTACCTGCCTGATTCATCGGTGATTATAGAGCTGGGACGCTACCTTGTTGGCGAAGCTGGGGTTTATGTCACGCGCATTGTGGATAAAAAATATTCGTATCAACAACTATATTTGGTGACGGATGGAGGGCTGCATCATAATCTTTCCGCATCTGGGAATTTTGGCCAAATCATCAGAAAAAATTACCCCCTTGCGATTGGCAATAAAATGAATTGGCCTGAGAAAGAGAAGACCATGATAGTCGGGGCGCTATGCACACCTTTGGACCTACTCGCAGACCAAATGGAGTGCTCAGAAGCTGAGATAGGAGATTACGTTGTAGTGTTTCAATCTGGTGCTTACGGGCTGACAGCGAGCCCAGCTGACTTTTTATGCCAGCCCTCAGCCGTTGAGGTGCTGATTTAAAGCTGAACTAGCTCGATGTACTCACTCTAAATTCAATAGCCATTCACTCACCCACTCCTCAACTTGATCACGCCATTCGCGTTTCGAAAAAGTATGATCGGCTTGCTCGAGGTTTCTTTGAGTTAAGCCTTCTCTTTCAAACAACTTGCTCCACATTTTGCTAGACGCTACATAATCTCGAAACTCCCGTCCGGTTAAATCGCTACCGCTCATTATGACCAGCACCGGGTTATCGAAACCAGCTAGCCCATCATACATTCGTTTAGGGAATGTCTCAGCGCCAGAAGTTAGCGGCTCGGAATCACGGGCGTTTGACCCTATTATTTCCTTAATCGCACCAAAAAAATACGACATCGATGTACCGGCTTCAAATCGGCCGCCGATCACCTTTCGCCAGAAGTGTATATTCAGAAGCCTTTGGAAATAATAGTATTTTAAACGAGCTTTCGCTTCACCGGCTGCTGACCTGATCCATGGATTCAACAGAATCATTCCTGATACATTTTTGGCACCAGGGGCATACATCAATGCGGCAGAGGCTGCATCACATAGACCAAGTATTACAACGTTTTTAATGTTCGGCGTTTCGTCAAAAAACAGTTTGATGGCAGCATCGATATCATCATCTACTTCTTCGAAGTTGCGCATAACACCCGTGGAATCACCCATACCTCGGTAGTCAAACCGTAGTACTGGAACGCCTTTTTTTGCTAACGACCTAGCAAGCAGTACAAATTGACGATGGCTACCTACGCGTGTCTGAGGCCCGCCCGGAAGTATGAGTACTCCTGTATCGCGCGCGCCATCTGCAGTATGAAGAATGCCGCAAAGCAGATCGTTTTCCAGAGGGATTTTTACAGGTTTTTCCAAGAGGACGAGTTTCCGAAAAAGAACAATAAAATGATGTTGGTTTAGCTGAGTACGGATGTAGTCGTCTGAATCAATGCTTGGTTCAGATGGATTTCTCGGGCATTCCAAAAATGCTCGCCAATGACCGCATGGCTCTTAGCTTTGTGGCCAGCAGCCTGCAATTGACGCACTAAGTTAACACTAGGGAGCGAACTTTGTTTGCCTTCGCTGGAAACCAATTCGATGATATCGAATTTCAAGTTCATGCAGCTCGGCGAGGCTACAAAACTGTTGGCTTGTTTTTCTATCATCGTACCACCCATATCGGGGTGAAGATCATATCCACCAATCTCTAACAACTCACCGGCTACCATTCGATCATATAGCTCTTGGGTATTTTCAGTTGTACTGTGGTTACTTGAGATCATCCCTTGAGCACTGCGCAGTCGTAGAAATTGACGCAGGTGCATTTCGCCGTTTAAGACAGGTTGCCACCAAACAATTTTTTCAATAGGGATAGCTGTTGATGCAGCAACATCTAAAGCTAATAGCCCGCCCAAACGCAGACAGATACAGCTGATCTCTGAGTATTCCTTATTTTGTAACCATTCAATTGACTGCCGCACATCATCGACCCATATTCTCCAACGAGCCTCTGAGAAATCAGCACTACTATCACCGGTTCCGTACAGATCTACTATTAAACTCGATACGCCAGCATCCGCTAACGACCGTGCCTGCGAGGAAATTAGATGGCGTGATTTATTCATCTCTTCGGCAAAAGGCGGAATAAATACTACGGCCTTTTTGTTCGATATATTCTGCTGAGCAACGTCTGTCCGCGCTGGCTGAACTGCCGGATAATAAACGCAAAAAAGCGAGTCGCCAGGGTTGTTATTACAGGGAAGGAAAAAAGGCGTAAAGTAGGTATGCATGAATTAGCAGGTAGAGCTGTACTTGTCTTCTACAAACTGAATAAACGAACCTACTGTCTCGAAGGTCGAAGCTTCAACTTCATCATCCTCAATGATAAACCCATAGTGATCTTCCAGTGCCGTTAGCACTGTAACCACTGCTAGTGAATCAAACTCAGGGATCACTCCTAACAATCCAGAGTCCGAATTCAGCTGCACTAAAGCTTCATCTAGCTGAAGAGCAGATCGAAGCATTTCAGTCACATCTGACCCTATTGACATCCTGACTTCCTTACTTAACATTATTAAAATTGCAATTAACTTAATTATAGAACAAACCAAAGGCCACCAGCGAACGAATAGATGAATGATTTAACCACTATATTTCCAACACCGGCCATCCCGCTTACGCCAGTACTGTCAAAACTTCCTTTAAATAAAAAAGTACGGGGCAAGCACACCACTGCATCACTACTTGATGCGCAATCGATTCTTCACATATCCAGTGGCCGTGCAGGTATAGCGCTTGCTTTGGAGTGCGCCAAAGTCACTAATGCAGACGAAGTCATGATACCTGCATATCACACCGACTCTATGATTGCTCCGGTACGCCGGACTGGGGCGAGCCCCGTGTTCTATAGAGTAAAATCAGATACCGACATCGACCTAGCTGATATACAAAACAAAATAACGCCCGATACAAAAGTAGTACTCGTTACTCATTACTTTGGATTTATGCAAAATCTCATTCCGTTGAGGAAGTTATGCGATACACATAACCTGATCCTGATCGAGGACTGTGCCCATACATTTTTTGGTAGTTTGAACGAAATAGCGGTTGGCCAAATTGGTGATTATGCGATAGCCAGCAGCATGAAATTTTTCCCTATATATGACGGTGGTTTGCTAGTTTCTCGGCAACACTCGCTTGACGGTATAACACTTCATTCCCCGCCTCTTACATTCCAGATAAAAGCCGCCCTCAACATTCTAGAGAATAGCCTGAAATACCAGCGATTTGGGCTATTTGGCAAGATTCTCGGCGGACTATTATTTATTAAATCTATTCTCTGGCAAGCCAAGAAATCAATATCTAACAATAAGCGATCGTCTGCTGATATCGGGCCTGCATCTGCAGACGGCGGCTATGGGCTTGATGAACATTGGATTCACAAATTTGTATCATGGCCGTCCAATAAAATAATAGCGCGTACGGATTCACAAGAACTTGTCCGTAAGCGCAGAGAAAATTACAAAGAAATAGTAACTGCACTTATTGGCCTGCCGGGGTGCCGCCCTTTGCATCCAATGCTGCCCGACGGTGCCGTACCGATGGTTTGCCCAATCTATGTCGATAACCCTCAAAAACACTTTACTAAACTTAAGCTTCTTGGAGTGCCTATCTGGCGTTTTGGTGAATACCTTGATCCAGAGATCGACGAAACATTGTGCAAAAATAGCGTAGAATTATCGGCCCATATATTCCAGTTCCCCTGCCACCAAGAATTACTGAGTGACGAACTCGACTGGATGATTCAGACGATTAAAACCCAATTTGAGCAGTAGTTTGATGGACTGGACTCTTTACCCGATTGATAAATTCGACGCCCATCGCGAACAATGGGATCGTCTAAATCAAACAAGTTTCAACGCACCTACCTTAAACAGTGCTTTCATTAGCCCCTCGCTCAAATATTTCTCGACGGGTAAAGAAAAATTGGCCCTCTATGGCGACCCCGCCAACCCCAGCGCGGCAGCCATTATTCAGAAAAATAAATTTGGCTCTTGGAGCACCTTTCAGCCTTCTCAAAATCCATTAGGGGCTTGGCTGCAGGACCAAACATTAGATTTCACTACCATCACAGAAAAGTTGATACAAAGAATACCGGGCATTTGCTTGGTATTCGGAGTGACTCAACAAGACCCAAGTCTACAAGAGCGGCCGCAACCCAATAAAACGATAAATACTATCGACTACATCCAAACTGCTCGAATAGCGCTTGATGGTAACTTTGACGACTATTGGTCAAAACGAGGCAAGAATCTACGCCAAAACCTTCGTCGGCAAGGTAATCGGCTAGAAAGAGAAAACACACAAGTAACTCTAAAATGCCTGATCAAAGTGGAAGAAGTAATATCAGCCGTAGAAGCTTACGGTACGCTTGAAAGCGCAGGCTGGAAGAATGACTCCGGCACAGCTATCGGTATACACAATGATCAGGGCCGTTTCTATACGGACATGCTAGAAAACTTCTGCGCCAAGGATCAGGGCCGAATCTACCAGTACTGGTATAACGAAAGATTGGTTGCCACAGACCTATGCATTACTGGCGGTGATGCAATCATCATCCTAAAAACCACTTACGATGAAACCATCAAAACATCCTCTCCCGCTATGTTAATGCGAAAGGATTCATTTGAGAGTCTATTCTCCGAACCAGACCTTAAATTGATCGAGTTCTACGGCGAAGTCATGGATTGGCACACCAAGTGGAGCGCCGATATTCGTACGATGCATCATGCAAATATATACCGCCACAAGTTACTGAGGCTCATATAACTACCGCTCTATTGGTTAGAGTTAACCCAATACCATCAGCGTCATTGTACGGAGGCCGCCTTTTTAAACGTGTTCTGATACAAATGCTTCGAACATATCAGCCCCAGATAGACCCAGGAAGAAACTCTAAGTTTGTCATGGCGTAAGCTTGTCAAAATCGATGATAGAGCGACCGAGATGTCTCCAGAGTAGAACTGATGGTAAGCAAATGAAAAACATATCTCAGATAAACGTTTTTGTACCCGCTCCTCATCGGCAGTTTTTCCGCTTACGCACCGATAACCCCACTTACCCAGCGTATCAGTCAACAACAGGTACTCATAATTTATCTTATTCGGTCTATTGGTGACGCTGGCTTCATTCAACCGGTACACGGCTAGACACGAATCAAGTTTATGTATCCTGGTTAATCTGGAAATTCGAAGCCAGTAATCGTAATCCTGTCCTCTTCTGAGTTCAGCATTAAAATCGCCTACTTGTTCATATACCGACCGCCGCATGAGCACGCTACTTGTCCACACCACACAATCAAGCAATAAATCACAATACAGCCAACCTGAATATGCCTGTTCACCGATAACTGGGCTAACGTTTTCGTCAAATTCACCCTCTTGGTTGGGGCACCACGTCACCCAATTGCTACAAACCAACCCAAAGTCCGAATGTGTTTCAAGAAAGTTGACCTGCTCCGCCAACTTTCCAGGCAACCATTTGTCATCAGAATCCAAAAATGCCAAATATGGCCCTTGGGCAACGGCCATACCTGCACTACGCGCTATCGCTGAACCTGAATTTTTCTGCTTAAGGATTTGTATATCATACCTGCTTTTATACTCTTCAAGCACAGCAAGCGTACCATCGGTTGAACCATCATCAATGACAACAACTTCAATATGGGTATAGCTTTGTGCAAATATGCTATCGAGTGCTTCGGCAACAAACGCTTCACAATTAAACGCAGGCATAATTACACTTACAAGAGGGGGAAGGTTCGAGTTCAATGCATTGCCTATATCTTTATAACTCTACGAAAGGCACGCTAGAATCGTGAATAAACACCACAGAATTCGACACTTCAGCATGATGATATTAAAAGAATATTCACAGGGAATTTACGTACTTTTAACGATCCCTACTGTACGGTATATTTTAAAAAGTTCGTCACTAATCTCATGACGCGTAAGGTGTATCGCAAGCAACCAGCCGATTAAGGATAAACCCCCGCCCAGGATCAGTACCACATAAATGCTGACCTGATAAAATTCACCCGCTGCATAAATAGCTACTGGCCCAATCATTGCCGAAACCGTTATCACCGATACTTTACTCAATACCGCAACAATTTCCCGACTACTGACTTTCAGTGCCAGCCTCATATCCTTGCTATAACAATATAATTCGATGACTTTTTGAAGCACAACCGCTAAACAAACGTAATAGAGGCTATACATAGCACCTAGAAGAATTAGCGTGGTACCCGTCACCAAAAAAAGAATTTGCAGCTTAGCCATTCTCCCAACTTGTCCAACACTTACCAAATAAGTTGGCACAAAAGACGTGATTGTTTGAATCATCGCCGCAAGACACATGACTTCCAATAGAGGTACTGCATCTACCCACTGATCGCCAAACAGGAAAAGAATAATCTCGCTTGCATTCAACCCCATAAATCCGAAGAAAGGCCATGAGATGGCCAATAAGCAACTGCTCGCAAAAATAAAAGGGCCTTTTGGGTCACCACCGTCACGGTTGTTTTCCGCGAATACCGGCGTAGCTACATTGTCTATACCTTGAAAAATAAGTTGCCGAAACATATTTGTACTGGATGTTGCCTTGCCAAGAATAGCAACTGCGGGAGCGCCAAACATTCGACCAACGATCAGTTCCGGTGCCACACCACGAAGGTGACCGGCAATATTGGACGTAGTAATCCTCCAACCAAATTTCGCGATATGAGTAATTTCTGAAAAACCAAGCCCCCAAGGCATACTAGCGGGCCTAAAAAACAGCACTACAAGAATAGAGGTGCTTATTCCAGCAAACGATGCCCATGCCAGACTCATATACCCGTACCCTAAATACGCAGCGATGAGCCCCGTTGCGGCGTGCACTACCGAGCTTGAAACATCCACGATAAGCATGGCTTTAAACTTCATCTCACGCTTTAACATCGCTTTTGGCAAGGCGCCAAAGGGCATAATAAAGAAGCAAAATTCCAGCCAGATAAAAATTTCATCTAGCTCTGGCCGGTCATAGAAATCGCTGATATAACTACTCGACACTATAAAGAGAAGGCCCAACGACCAGCAAACTGCTATCGACAAAGCAAACGCCGATTTCAGCTTATCTCGTGTTAGATCCTTTTCCTGAATGAGGTAAGAGCCAATACCAAAATCTCTAAAATGTTGGCCAATCGTAAAAAATGCCGCCGCAATAGAGTAGATACCAATTTGTTCAGGAGTGAGCAGTCTAGCGAGTACGACCACTGATCCAAACGCCAAAATAGTCGTTAGATACTTAGATAAAAAGGACCAGGCAATACTGGCACGTACATTCGACAAATCTCATTTCCTCAAGTGATGCGATAAACTGTTTAATCTATCCAAAATTACGGAGATACGACAAAACCCGCCGGACTCGACGCTTCAGTGTCTTTTCAGTCCTTGGCAGTTCAGAATAAATACCGCACGCATCCGCGTAGAAGCCAGTCCAAAATGCGATATCGAATGCTTCGCCACGAGTGCGATACACCTCATCTTGGGCATAGTTTAGGACTTCGGATGCGACCACACCGGCATCAATATGCTCTTGAATGATTCGAGCCTTCGCGTAAATATTTTTCCATTGCGTTGCTGAAAAGTTGTTTTCGTGCCGACGATACCCCCACGTGATATCGGTATCGATAACCAGGCAGGCAGACGCTTGCGCCACCATACGCCGAGTAAACTCAGAATCCTCTGCCTGCCAATCGCGGTAGGCAAGGTCTATACCACCGGCTGCGTGATACAACTCTTTATTGATCACTAGACCCGACAAATACAGCGAGTTGAAATCTAATGTGGCTCGATACGGATCTTCAATCTTATGAAATCCCTCGCGCTGTACATTGGTATAACGTTGAAGCCAACCTACTGGCGCAGACCCTAACCGAGTCTGCCCTGGAACGGCAGCTGGGCCGAAGGATTCAAAATTCGACGTGATAATATTAACCTCTGGGAAGCTCACAATGGCCTCGTGCTTTCTTCTCAAATGAGAGGAACACCAAACATCATCACTATCGCAGAGCGCAATCCAGCGGTTATTACACCCTTTAATCGCACGTTTTCGTGCAGCGCCCGGACCACCGTTTGCAACAGTTACGCTCTGAACGGCACTACCAAATGCAGCAATTACTTCAGCGGTATTATCCGTTGAGCCATCATCAACAATGATAATTTCATTGGGTGGAAGCTGTTGTCCAAGTACAGACTCCAAAGTTTCAGCCAAAAATTCTCCGCAATTATACGCAGGCATCGCTACAGAGTATTTAGTAAGCATAAATCTTTCGCAACCACTAAAAATGAGTTATCTCGGTCGATATAAACTTATAGATATCATTAATTTACAGCGCATGCGCTACTTATCGCCGACAAGCTTTTAAGCCCACTTGCTTCCATTAATCCCACTAGATTAATAAAAGCAAACATACAGTTTAGACCACTATTGAACCACATGAAAATTCATCCCCCTATGAAGCGGTACACACCGTTCGGTCGTAGCGACCGGAACCCACACCGATTAAGAACCCGCGTAACGAAAACTGACAGCGTCATGAAAATAGCCACTAAAAGCTTCCAAATTTAGTAACATGATATAGCAGTAATCGCAAATGCGAGGAGTTAGTCAAATCAAACTAATTTTCATTGATCACATTCGTGATTACTTATGACTCGCCGGAAGATAGTCTGCCTATCAATTGATAACTAATATGTGCCACACCTCTATGTAAGGTATAACTTATGAAAGCAAAGATTTTAAGCTTGCTTCGTCAACTGGATGATTTTGTCCACGAAAATTTTGGCCCCATACGCGTTACATTCTACGTAATGAATGATTTCGGACTAACTTGTCAACTACCACTCATAAAAAAGATGGTTGTTGACACTAGATTCAAAGTTACCGTTACATCCAGAGAACCCATTGCTCTTGATGAACAACTAGATGCAGGGTTTCTACAAAAGTACTGCGTATCATACTCTCATGCGTCATGGCTCAAAGCCCATTATGTTATATATACGGATGTGCCTGATCTATACCTAAGGCGCAACCATATCAGTATATCTACGTCACATGGCGCGGCATTTGGAAATAATGACTACTGTGAAAAATCATCCTGCCATCCCGATTTCGATATAATTTTCGGCCCGAGCCAAAAGCTAAAAGAAAAGATTGAAATATATCAACCCGGTACAATTTCAAACGATAGTAAACTGTTTTTTTCAACAGGTTTTATGAAATGTGATGCACTGTTTGGTAACACTTTCGACGATGAACGTTTACTAGCAGAGCACGCACTTGACCCCAGTAAAAAAACCATTCTGATTGCGTCACACTGGACAACGAATTCGATCCTACGAACACTAGGCGTCGAGTTGGCGCGGAATATATGCGAAACACACCCGAATATAAATGTCATTCAAACGGCCCACGACAAATTATGGAGTAATCCGAATTCTGACGGGGTAGAACATGAGACAACTGAACCGTTTCGGTCCGACATACTAATAAATCAATTGAAAAACCTCGAAGTTCAGCATGCTAACTTCAGATTTATTCCAACCAGCCAGATCCAACCATTACTATCTGTCGCTGATATATTTATTACAGACCTAAGTTCCGTAATCATCGAATACTGCGCTTTTAATCGGCCTGTTCTATTTTACAATCCACCCAGCATATCGTTTTCAGACCCGCATACATACGATTTATACAAAAATGCATCAGACAGTTTTACCCATATTACCGAGGTTGGAGAACTCGTTGAATTCAATTTAGAAACCCCGGAAAACAATCGCGTTGGCCGCAAAGAATTGATCGACTATTTCCTCGACCACCAAGGTACGGCAACCAATACCACCATCGACATCATCAAGAAAATGGGCCGTATGTCTTCACGGAATTCGAAACGATGGAAAGCAGCAATAAAATTTAGCAATAGAGGTCCCGAATAGCGGCCATCCATTATTTGTGTGCAAAGAAACCATGTTTATAAATTTCTAGTCCAACGCAAGAGCAAAGAATACGAAAAATTATAATTTTTTGTATTACGAATTTTTCGTTGGGTTCTCGATATCGCATATATTCCCAACCGTCCCGACACACGTGTGTTATAAAATATGGGTATTTATTGAAATATACGGGAACTGGAGCGAACTGATTTATGGAATACCGTCAAAATTTAGGTATGCGAAAATTACAATTATAGAATATGCCTCCGGATTAATATCATTCGTTTTCGCATGCAACAAGGTTGATCGAGCTAAACATAACTCTAATATCACTACTTAAGACACAGCGGCACCTTAGTCCGATAAACCCCCCCCCACTGATGAATCGTATTATCGTCGTCATTAACGCCAAGCAAATGATGACCAGTAAAGAAATGGGGGCTCTCGATATTGACGGCAACAGCGGGCACTTAAATCAAAATTACATGAAGGGCAACACCCCAACTACCTAAAAATATATACCACACCGTAACATGCACCAATAATTACCGGTTTCGCACTACCTGTACTGGAAGAGCCTTCTATTATGAAATGTTGCGTAGAGCAATCCTAGGGTCTAGATTTGGGCTAACACGTTAAAATGCAAGTGACGTACAAGCCTCTAGGCCGCTACTTGGACTGCATGAGCTTTCATCGCCAAAAGATGAAATCAACTCGCCCATATTCATTCTGTCCGCTGGATGGAGATCCGGGTCAACCCTTCTTCAGAGAATGTTGATTGATAATGATGATTTGGGGAGAGCCTTACCATCGCTCGAACAATATTGAATCAATGCTTCAGCAGTGGTCACCCCTGCAGGAAGATTGGCCGCGTCTCGACCACTACTACGATAGCGCCGATACCAACCTTAAAGAAAAGTGGATAGCCAATTGCTGGCCTCAGCTAGCCTTCCTCGGAGAAGCACATTTGAACTACTGAAAAACCCTATTTGAATCCCCATTATCCGGAACAAACAAATCCCGGCGGGGCATCAAAGAAGTACGATGGGGTGCTACTCACGTAAAGTACCTCTCTTGGCTCTACCCAAATGCAAAATTTGTGTGCCTATACAGAAATCCTTATCACGCATACGCATCATTTTACGACTACCCCATGGGTGCTTTTATGTCCTGGCCAACGGAACCTGTATTGACCGCAAGGCATTATGGAAAAGCCTGGCGCAAACCAGCATCTGAATTCACTGGCCTTGCTGAACAAGGGTAAGGAATCATTATGAGATATGAAGACCTTAAAAACCCTGGTACCCGGCAAAACCTTGCAAACTATTTGAAGGTCTGTATTACCGACGCAAATGAACTGTCACGAATTGTAGAACCAAGCGTTGTAGACCATGAGCCGCCATACAAGAAGAGATACCTTCCGCAACTAGAGACGTTTTCTTTACGGCTTACCTTAGGTATATTCGCCAACCACTATGGATACAAATACAACGACTGGCCGCGGCATTCAAGGCATCAGCTTGTTTCGAAATCTTTCACCCATTTTTCAGCCGCCAACAACATCGCCTCCCGTGCTTCATGAGTTGAAAAAGCCTGATCTGCATTTTTGATGGTTACTCTCTCAACACCATCGCGGCTCATTGCTTTTTGCCACTCGTTAGAATTTGATACTAGCGAATCAAACTCTTTACTGGTAAGGCTTAAATCACTCATCATTAGTAGGACTTTACCCTGAAATAACTGAGCGCCCATCAGCATTCTGTCTATATAAGGCAGGTTATCCTGTGATGATTGTTTAGATGGCTTATTTCCTCCCTTTATCCCCAACCCCTTAAACAAGGTGACTAGTGCAGGAAAGGGGTTGTATTGCAGGGTTAATACCTTCCACCAAAAAGAGGGTTCGAGAATTCGCTTGGAATAATGATCGCGTACAATTACTTTGGCGTAATTATCTTCTGTTCGCACCCAAGGGTTAGCCAAAATGAGTCCGGTAACGGCAGGATGATGGGGGCCGTGGATCAAAGCGGCAGAGGCTGCGTTACAACCTCCCCACAGAATAATTCCTTCTATCATCGGCTCAAGTTTTCTTAGTGCTTGAATCGCTGCATCAAGATCCAGACCAATGTTCTCGAACCCCGCATCACTGCCACTGCTGTCACCTAGCCCTCTGTAGTCAAAGCGCATAACCGATATGCCTTCAGCTGAAAAGCGCCGTGCCATTTTAATTAATTGCCTACCAAAGCCTGCTCTGTATTGCGGACCACCAGCAACAATAGAAATGATGGCTATTTTTTTAGGCTTCTCTGGCAGATGAACTACACCAATAAGCGATTGCTGTTCACACTGAAATACAATCGGTACTTCTCTAGTTTTCATCTTGGTCTCGGAACAATTGAGTAGTCGCAGCGATAAGGTTCGGTGTTTCATCCTTGTCATGCAATTGCCAAACCTGCGGGTCTGAAAACTTCTGTGCGTTTACCTTGCAACCCAAATCCTGTAGCTGTTTTATCAGACGCACGCTTGGTGGTGAGAGCGGTTTTTCCGCATCGGCTACCCGCTCAAACCAGGAAATGTTCTGGTTTGTAAGTTGGGTATAACTGGAAATTTTGTTTCCGTCCATGCCATTGGTCAATGCACCAGATAGAGGGTAACCGGCAACTTCGACAATATCTCCCGAGACCAATTGTTCACGTATCTCTTTTGTTGTCTCTGGTGGCATGTTTCGGTCCATCAAAAATGCCACGCGGAAACGAAGGTACTGAGTCAAGAATAGTTTCCCCTCAAGCACTGGCTGCCAAAACAGTAATTTGTTCACCCGCTTGGGAGACCTATTGGCAAAGTCCGCCGCAAGTAGCGCCCCTAACCGAAACCCCCATATGGATACGGGTAAGTGCGTCTTTTCTTCAAGCCAGCTTACTGCAATCTCTATATCGTTTTGCCAAATATTCCAGCTGGCATCTGAAAGTTCGCCTTCGCTGTCACCGGTTCCAAAAAGATCTAACACGAGAGTTGAATAGCCAATTTTGGCAAACTCCCTGGTTTGCCGAGATACCGTTGCTCTACACCTGTTCATCTCCTCTGCAAAAGGCGGGATGTACAGAAAGGTTCCTTTTATGGTTCCCATTGCTGGTTGATAGAGAGCAAAAAGGTTTCCGTGATTGCCCGGCAAAAATAATGCTTCCGGTACTGGAGCAGCCAAGCTTGGCTTGCTCATCCCAATTTTGACTCTATAAAACGGCTTAATGACCCAACGGTTTGAAAAATTTCTTCTGTGATTTCATCATCATCTACTTCGCAACCGGTTTGCTCTTCAATGCCTGTAATCAAGCCTACAATCGTCAGCGAATTGAATTCGGCGAACTCTCCCATCAATGCAGTCTCGGGCGTTAGCTGGTCCGCTTGGCCTTCCATTTGCATTATTTCTCTTAGAAGCTCGCGTGCAATTTCGAATGATTCCATGTTCATCTCACTAAATATCTATTAACTGTGGTGTAACGTATTTGCTCTGCAAACAACAAGTACGTTACCCGCTCTTATGCATATGAAAGTCGTCTTTAAGAACCATCTGTTGTTCATCTATGCCCACAAAACTTAATATCTCTTTTTGTCCATCGCGGTTACTCATCTTGGAGATATCAAATATACGAAAATAGTCCGGGTAAATACTTTCTAAACGGGTAGCCTCTTCGTAATAATCATCCCAATATTTTCCGATAGCTTCTTCTTTACTGTCTGCTTCAAAATTCGGAAAGGTACTGTCCCATACTGGATCCAGCTTCCATGTCTGGCCATCGTGTTCTTGCCAAAAGTTTTTACTCTTGTGATACGGCGTTCGGGTAATTATCGACTTCAACCAGTCAGCGATGCGCAATGAAAACCAACGATTTATAGAAGATTTTTTCAGCCAACTATTCACGGTTTCAGTACGATCCCGCTTAATACATACAAAACGGACATTTTTGTTAATGTTAATAATTTCTTCAACATAACGAAGGTAGTAGTAGGCGATATCGCCAAGCAGCGCGACATTACTTTGTTTCTTCAGGTCGGCATATTGCATGACCGATGCCTGCCTTGAATAATCCAGCGCCAGTAGGTGTTTATCACCCCCATCAAGAATCGCTTGAAATTCATTAATGGTGTTCACAATCGGCTGCGGATTCCCATCAAATACCGCTCCGGTAGGATTCAGCTCATGGAAACATAACGTATCCACTTGTGTATTAATCAATTTCGACAAGGAAGCCGTTCCCGTTCGCCCCGAACCTAGACCTAGCACAATCATTTAAAGCAACTCATACTTTGTTCCTAATTTTCAGCATTTTTCTTCCCCATAAATAGATGCTATACAGCAACCACTTTAGGTCAACAGATGAGGTAGAGGCCTGACGGGCATAAAAATGCGCTCGCCCATACCTTCCGTCCTGAGCAAGGATTTCTGCCATTTTTTTAAGGGTATATGTTTTATGATTCCTTGCTTTTTTTTCTATTTCTGGCGCCTCGGTAAAGAGCATAGCTTTATCCAGCACATAGGCTCGATAAAGCAGCTTTTGTAACATGCTTATTCCTGTTGATACGTTGACAGATTTATTTGGATCGGGCGCGTTGTGCCTCGATACAACTGCTGGATGAAAACGAATATTCTCTCCTTGATCTGCCGTACGAAAAAATAAATCCCATTCGCATTCGTAACGAATAGCTTCGTCCATTCCGCCAATACGCGTATATAACGAACGACGAATGATGCTGGTGTTTAGATGAGCAAAGCCATTGCATGCCATTAAGTCTGCAACTGTGGCTGTATACACACCCTCACTGTCCGGACGATCATGCGACTCAATTATTTTATCGAGGCCCTCGAGCCACAGCGGTCCAGCTACCTTTTGATCCTCGAAGTATGCAGATTGGTTGGAATAATATGCATCGGAATCGTCATTTTTCAGAGCCTCCCAGGCTCTTTCTAGGTGGCCAGAGTCCGTCCAGTAATCATCATCATCGAGAAAAGTTACAAACCGTCCCTGGGCCGCAGCCACACCTCGGTTAATAGCCCCGCTTGGTCCATGTCCATTTGGAGTATGCTCCAAATTTAGGAACCGTACGTTTTCTGTAAATTCCTTAGACAATTCGATGTAGGCTTGTTCGTTGTCTCCATCTGAACCATCATTTACAACTAAAACTTCTACGTTATTGTGAGTTTGCATCAGTACGGATTCGATGGCTACACGCAATAATTCGGGACGATTCCTAGATGGAATCACAACGGTAAAATTCTTGGTTTTTACTAAATCATTCATGGGCATCTAAAAATTATATGAGGGGTTTTACTACTACTTTGTCGGAATCAAATTTACGATTTCATCAATACTGGAGGTAACCTCACGAACGCATTGCTCGTAGACCCCTCGTGTTTTCCCGTAAGGGTCTGAAATTTCAAAACCTAGGCCGTCGGAACTATCATGTTTACCCAGAAGGAATGTTTTATGTACCGCGCTCGGATATTGCTCCTGAATATTCCTATAGTGCATGTGTTCCATTACGAAAATAATATCGCTTTCTGCTACCATTTCCGCCGTAACAAGTTTTGACGACCAGCCTTGCATATTCACGCCTGCTTCACCTGCAACCTCAATCATAACTGGGTCAGCGGGTCTATTTTGCTCGAGATGAAAGCCCGCAGAAACAACCTTCATATCAGTAACTGGCATCAGTGTACGTATGTATTGTTCAGCCAAAGCACTGCGGTTTATGTTGCCATAACAAAGAAAACAGATCTGACTCGGTACATCAGCTCTTAGTTGTGAGGTTGCTTTGTCCCAGTCACCAATGCGTGCTCTGTGTTCCCGACGTTCACCCAGCAGGTTTCGTACACGAGAAAAGTATCCGGAAAATATCCATGCAATGTCGACCAACCCTGGAATAGGATCTCGGATTTTCTGCACATCAAATGAGTGTTTGAACGAAAACATCCGAAGAATATCTTTTATCAATACGTGTCTTGATGGATATTGAAACAGGCCCTCCGGCGCATCTCGCCGTAATACATGTTCATACCATTGAATATCCCGAGATAATACTCGGCAATAAACATCTGTCTTGGCGGGTGGTCTAGGTTTAACACTCCCTTCTACCAACAACTCGAATAGCATCGCTGGAAAATCCGCTTTTGCCGCTACTGCAAGTGGCAAGGAGCCCCAGAACCGGCCATTAATTTCCATTATCGAAAATGATGCGTCTTCAGGATTCCATTTAAATTCCACCATTGCTACCCCGTGCCAACCTAGCGCTTTAATTAGTTTTCGCGAGGCCTCAAGCAATGATGGTTCAATTGGTACACTGGTTCGTAAGCTACTTCCGCCACCGGTTAAGGGTACTTCGTGTAAACGCAGATGTTGAAATGCATATTGTATTTCGCCGCGATCGGCAATCAGCTCAATACCGACGCCCACACCTTTCACATAATTTTGAATCATGACGGATCCAAAATTCAGGCAATGCTGCACCTGGGACAATAATTCTTGGATATTAAATGCATATTCAACAACCAGTTGTGTACGTGTATTTTTTCCATCGCCTATGGAGCAAGTAGGTTTTATTACAACTGGATATTCTAGTTTTTCGGAAATTTTATCGACTTGCTCAATAGATTCAACGAGAAATGTTTCGGGAACCGGTAAACCCAAACTAGTTGCCAGCTTCACCGTTTTAGATTTATCAATTGCAGTAGCTAGCGCATCTAATGGAGGGATTGCAATAATTCCACCCATATGCGGCTGGTTAACCAGCACCTGCATGGGAATCATGGTTCGTTCAGTAACCGGTATAACTAGGCTGTAGTTATTGTTCTGTATTATTTCCCCGCACCATGCCAGAAATTCGGATTCATCTTCCAGCGGATTTGGGTATCTATATTTATTAGCAACATGCCGTGAATAGTTCGCTATAGCTTTGGGTGTATGGCTAGCAATGTCGACAGAAAGGCCTTTCTGGGAAAGCGAGCGAGCAACAGAAAGTGCTGGCACGGTATCACCGTCCAGTACAAGAATTCGATGTGCCGAACTTTGTCTCATTTCTTATTTGAGCCCATCAGTTTGTATTACAATAATTAACAAGAAGCTCACTTCCAATGCCCCGATTTTTTCAATTTCCGCTTCAACCCAGGTAATGGGTGACCCTGTTGATAGGCTTTTTTTGCATGAGTCAATGATTCTTCAAATTGCCCCAATTTAAAGTACAGAAGTGCAACATTGTAATGAGCGCCGGCGGACCGGTCGGAGAGATCAATAGACTTCAAATAATTTTTAGCTGCTTTATCCGATAAACCCAGCCGATCGTTATAAATCCCATACAAAAGATAGACGACAGGGTCACTAGGTATGTGAGCTATCGCCCTCGCGAAATAGCACTCGACACTAAAGTATCCGGTTTTGTAATCTGAATTCGTTCGTTTGTTGTCTCGACCTAAGTTGGATATTGCTGCCAGCGCACGATGATGGTTTGGAAATGCTCTTAATGTGTAATCTAGATCACCCTCAATAGTTCCACTTTCGCCGCGAACTAACTGTTCGACGTTACGAGTAAAATGAGCTTTCTCTACTACCGACAATTTTTTTAATCTATGGTCGGGATTTGCATAATTATATGGTCCATAGTGGTTCGCCAGCGTCCCACATTCTGCTGGTAATTTGGCGGTTACACTTGTCGAAATCGAGCACAACACCAAGAGCAGGTGCAACCCAAGCGCCACTTTAAGTTTGGGCTGTATTAATCGAAATCCACTCAACACATCATTCATACTCTACAACGCCTTTTGATAGATTTGAGCCGCACGAAGCAGAAAACGAACGTTGCTTCTATCCCATGGAGTAAATCGAGGTAGTTGCATTGTATCGGTGCTAGCTGAAGCTACTCCCCAGTGGGTTGATAGCGCTGCTTTGAAGTTAAGCGTTTTAAGCATATCAACATGCACATCCAAGTAATCAGATTCATACCGACCATTTGGGTAAGCAAAGTACCGTACTTCATCATCGATAATTCGTTCCAGCCGTTCTTTACCATTAGCTATTTCTGACCTAGCATCCGTATCATTTAAACTAGCGAGAATGGGGTGACTAACGGTATGGGCGCCAATTTCAACGCCCTGCTTATGAAGTTCCCTAACTTCAGCAGTCGTTAGCATCAGGTTCGTGGGCAATTGGCCTACCTTTGCCGCTATCCGAGCAACATATGCTTGACGTATATCCGGATTAAGATGTTTTATAGCATTGAGTATAACGGTGATAGCAGCCTTTTTGTGTTGCTCAGTTCGGCACTCAAGAACCCCTCCATCAAACTCCGTTAGGTCAATTGTAGGGTCAGGCCAGTTACGCACAGACTCGATAATCGAGTCATTCCACATTAACCCACCATCCAAAAACCCCGTTGCGACAAAAACAGTGGCTGGGATTCCGTATTTTTTCATTATCGGTAGTGCAACATACAAATT
This sequence comes from Pseudomonadales bacterium, assembly GCA_016763075.1. Classification (GTDB taxonomy): domain Bacteria; phylum Pseudomonadota; class Gammaproteobacteria; order Pseudomonadales; family JAHRWD01; genus JAHRWD01. Next base: position 66,513 of record JAESUM010000050.1, on the reverse strand, counting down.
GTCTGCATAACCATCATCAAATGTGACACATACGGCACGCAGTGGAAGTGTACCCGACTCCATTCTGTTCATTGCATCATCTAACGAAAGCACGTTAAACAACCTAGCCAGTAAGCTCATTTGCATATCGAACGCCTCGCGATGGATTTCACCAGGCCTCAGTGGGTCAGTTTTATCAAGCACACGATGGAAAATGAGCACCCATAGTTTTCGCTCTCCTTTCGATCGTGAAGATAAAGAAATTATGTGCTTAAGGCTGGTATTTACAAGTGAAGCTAACATGTAATTTGGCCTTCCATAGAATGCATCATAACTATCTTACCTCTTCTGCTCGCAAGCCAACGTCCGTGATATTCTTGCTATTTTCAACCTGCTCTTCTTTCAATTGGCGTCGCAGAATAAGCGTCAATGCCACAAAAAGCCAAGGAAGGTCAAAATACGGAAGACTCAGAAATGCACCCCCGGTCAAGAAAGCAATCAAACTCACTTGTATCATTTTTGCGAGTGTATTTACTTCGAGAGCACCTTCGATACCCTTCGTACTTTTGATGATCTTCGACAACGACCGCCAAGTTAGCATCAATACCAGAAGATAGAGTGTGAGCCCCGGCCACCCGTGATCTCCAAGAACACCAAAGTAGATGCTGTGAGCTGCGTGAACATCTAAGGGGTTAGGAGCGTATTTCGAAAATGTCTCGTATGTCCAAGCTTTCAAACCACCGCCAGTCAAACGATCATTCGCAATATTAATACTATATTCCCAAGCGTTAATTCGGCCCATCGCGGATGCATCTTCGTCGAATGTCTCGATTGTCGACATTCGATCAAACCACGAGTCTGGCATGAAATTAAAACCCGAAAGCCCTACCAGTATGATCAAAAAACCAGTAGCCAGCTTACTCGATGACTTCAACCAAAAGAAACCTGCAACCGCCAAGACAGCAAGTAATGCCCCGCGAGATTGGGACCCTATTGCAGAACAAAAACTACTTGCCATACCAAATATTAGAAAGTACTTCACCCACTTTTCTTTACTGATTTTGTACAAATAGTACATTAAAGGAAGCATCATTAATGTCGCTAGTGCTAACGCATTATTCTCTTCCATGAAACTTCCAGGTGGACCCCAGACCCTAAAGCCTCCACCCGACAGTATGGTAAACACCCCGCCCTTAATACTGAAAAACCCAATCGACAACACCACCACCCATATCAGCTTATTCAACCGTTCTTGATCAGTAATCAACAAGATAGTTAGAAATGTGATCAGTTGTATTTTAAGGATTCTAATATAGTAGGTGGTAGCGATATCCGGATATAAAGCCACTACGGTTGTCAGAGTCATCCACAATAAAAATGCCCCCCACGCAATAGTAAGGCCATTTAGTGGAACACTTTTGCGGTCTTTGCTAAAGATAATCGATGTAAATAATGTGATCGCAACGATTTGCGCAAAGGGCATATCGTAAGCAAAACCCCAGCTCAAGCGGTGGGGGTTCATATAGCTTAACCAGGACCAAACCAAAATCCCGATGTACGGTTTACGCAGGATAAGCAGTAAACTACCGAAAACCATTGCAGTGATGAGAATATCACGCACGAATACTAGTCCTCAGTGATCGTATTTGATGAGGTTGATGTAAACAATGCCGGGTCCAGCGCTTCTCCATTCAGCAATTGCCGGAATAATTGCGCAATTTTTTCAGCATTATGGCTCCAATACAGTTTCTGTTCTTCAATACTATTGAAAGCTGCTTCCCCTAATTGACTCCTTAATTCGTTTGAAGAACAAAGTCGAGAAAGTTGCTCGGCGAACTGATTGGGTTCGGTTACATTAAACATCAAGGCATTTTCGCCATCGGTTAATATTTCTCGAATATTTTCACTATCGGGAGCAAGTATTGCTTTTCCCAGAGCCAAGTACTCAAAGAGCTTGAGAGGCGATGCATATTCCACAACATCTGGCTGCAGGGCAATATCAAAGGTTGTAACTAGCCCTGGCATTTGATCGCGCCCAACGATACCGGTAATCGTCATTTTACTTTCGATTCCAAGTTTCTTAGCAGTTTCTTCTAGACTGGATCTTGCCGGCCCATCTCCCACTAGCAACAGATGCCAATTTTGATCCTGATTTGCAGCAATAACTTCCAATACTCGATCTAGCCGATGCCATTCTCTGACGAAGCCTGTGAAGCCCAGCACCAATTTATCTTGAAGATTGTATTGCTCACAGTGACCTTTGGCCACCACGGATAGTTGATCCGCATTGGCTACAAATTCATTAAAATTAATACCATTGGGTATGACGATTATTCGGTCTTGCGGAACGCCTTTATCGATCACTTTACGCGCTAATACGCCGGTTACCGGTAATACGTACTCCGCGTTGTTCCAGACATATCGTTCACTCCAGTTCGCCAGCTTGTTAAGTTGAATGCTGTCGTGCTGACTACGTTCTTCGTATAAAGGGGCATTTACTTCTAGCAGTAACGGCAGTTTATAGCGTTTTTTTGCCCAAATTCCCGATGGGAAAAATAGGTTGTATCGCTCGTAGATACAATCGGGTTTGTGTTTTCGTATCAGCCTGACCAGTTTAAAGTAGTCGAAAAAGCAATATACAAATTCCATTAATTCATGCACAAAACCTGGGAGCAGGGTTCTAATATTTTTAACTAACCCTGAGCTTTTACCAAAATCTTTGCTATTGATAGAAGTTGGCTCAGACATAATCACTTCATGCCCTAACTCTCTGAGCGCACTTACGATCTCTTCAATATGCACATATTGGCCATCTTTTGAGGCAACCCGGTGGTGATAAAGTATTTTCATACGTTTTGTTTACTGACTCTTAGCTGTGTTGGGTGTCGAATGGATCATTATCTTGTCAAGCAGATCCGTTAGCCCAGAAATCGTTTGCCCCCAGGAAAATTTTTGCGCGTATTTTCGGGTATCTTCAGGTCGCGGTGGCGAGTTCAGTACCTGCTGAATACCAGCAACAATGGCATCAGATGATCGCGTTGCAATGAGTTGTCCCGCCTCTGGTGCCTTAACTATTTCTGGTGTCCCACCCACACGGGTGGCGACTACCGGAGTGCCACATGCCATAGACTCTAATAAGACATTGGGCCAGCCTTCCCGACTAGAAGCCAATATCAGTAAATCCGCAGCACTATAAATTTTTGCCAGATCCGTCTGAGACTGTTCGCCAATGTATTGAACTCGGTCACTCACATCCAATTCATTCGCAAGCGTTTGCAAAGCCCCAAGTTGCTCACCCAAACCGATGATCAACAGGTGAAAACCCGGTAAGTTCTTCAGAGCCTGTATAACTAAAGCATGGCCTTTGGGTTCAACCAAATTACCGACGCTAACCAACACATTTCCTGTCAGCTTCATCTCTTTACGAATTTTTTGGGCATCACCTATCACGAACAGCTCTGAATCTACGCCGTTCCGCAAGACATGAACTTTATCTGCCGGCACGCCCAAATCCGTCAGCTTTTCTTTTAAGGCTGTACTCACGGTTATGTTTCCAGCTGCGTTTTTAGCGGCCCATCGAATCATTTTTCTCGGTATTTTATAGCTGGATATCAAATTAATATCGGTGCCCCGAGCTGTAATCAGGTACGGCACTTTAAGTAATTTCGCGACTAATGCGGTAGCCACTCCATCTGGGTAAAAATAGTGCCCATCAAGCAACTCAAATTTAAATCCGTTTTTCCTAATCTTACGTGCGCAAAAAAACAGCGTTATCGCCAAAAAAAATGGCGTAAGCAACATTCCAATTTTAGGAATAACCAGATAGCGTGGGTGAAATACTTCGATACCATTTCGTTGTTCGTATACTGGAACGTCGGCATAGACCGAGTACTGCTCCATAGATGAAATTTTGAATGGAAACCAAGGTACCGGAGCCACCACCCGCGCCTCAACTTCGCCAGTTTTTAATAGCTGGCGCAACCGAGTTTCAACAAAAATTCCATGTCTATTTTGATTGGCATTCGGATAAAGTGTGGTTGCTACCAGAATCCGTTTTATCCCGCCGCTATTTTCTATCATAAATTATATAAAACCAATGTTCGATATTCAGTCTTACGCCATATCAGCAGTGGTTAAATCAAACATCATCAAGGCCCATAGTGCAGCGCTGTGGTCGCGCTGCCCAGACTGATGCTGTTCGACTAATGTTGTCAGGTATTTGTGATTAAACAGCCCTGTATCTACCAAACGGCCACCCAGGACAGAGTCTTTAATTTTGTTTTTAAGAGGTCCTCTGAACCAATTAGAAATAGGAATAGCAAAACCCATTTTATCTCGATAAAGAATGTCATCACTTAAATGTGATTCAAGAGATTTTTTCAAAATATATTTCCCTTCCTGCCCCTTCATTTTTAGGCCAGACGGAATGCCAGAAACCCATTCGACAAACTTGTGATCCAGTAGCGGCACGCGCACTTCTAACGAGTGCGCCATGCTGGCGCGGTCAACTTTGGTAAGGATGTCGCCAACCAGATAAGTCTTCATATCGATATATTGAATTAGCGACAGTGGATCATCGGTAGGCGAGTTTTGAGCATGATGGTCAAATACCTCGTTGACACGGTAGCCTTGGAGCTGTGATTTCAAAGAATCGCTGAATAGCTCGGATCGCTGCTCTGCAGAGGTATGAGATACGCTATGAAGGTAGGCTTCAACCGAGTTTCGTGCCAATGCCTGAAAAGTAGTTTTTGCTCTAAAAACACGAGGTGCCCAGTCGGCCTTAGGGTACATCGTTCCGAGCGCACCAAACACTGGCTTACGAATGCCTAGTGGCAACGCTGAACGAAGTTTTTCTTCATTCATATGCCAGCGATAACGTCGATACCCAGCAAAATGTTCATCACCTCCATCACCAGAAAGTGCAACGGTAACTCGCTTCTTCGCGAGCTGACAAACCCGATACGTTGGCATCGCTGAACTATCAGCATAAGGCTCATCATACAAACCAGCTAATGTTTCGATCAGTTCAAAATCATCACTTCCAACAACATCTTTAAAGTGATTGGTCTTATATTGATCCGCCACCTGCTGCGCAAATTCGGTTTCGTTATATTGTTTTACGTCAAAACCAATTGCGCAGGTATTGACTGGTTTATCTTGTAGTTGGGCCATCATCGCAACAATTGCACTTGAATCGACACCACCGGACAAGAATGCTCCCAATGGCACTTCTGCAACCATTCGGATATCCACGGCTTCGCGCAGGCGTTCGATCAATTCTTCTTGAAGCGCTTGCTCAGAACTAAACTGAACTGGGGTAAATGGAACATCCCAATATTCTCGAGTGGGTGGCAGCCCTTGGTCTTGTTTTATCGTTAAGGTGTGACCGGGTTTCAGCTTATAGACAGACTGATAAATTGTTTTTGGTTCAGGGATATAACCCAGCGCAAAGTAATCCTCTACCGCGGTAGGGTCCATTTTCTTGGGTAAGTCTGGATGGCATTTGAGTACTTTTAATTCTGATCCAAAAATAAACTGACCATCGGGCAACATGGAATAAAACAGTGGTTTAATTCCTAGGCGGTCTCGGGCAAGGAACAGCGAACGTTTGTTTTTATCCCATATTGCGAAGGCAAACATACCTCTGAATTTATCCACGCAGGCTTCGCCCCAGGCTGTCCACCCGTGGACAATTACTTCGGTATCGCAGTGGGTATTAAAAGAAAAACCCAATATTTGAAGCTCTTTGCGTAATTCTGGGAAGTTGTATATCTCGCCGTTGTACACCACGCAGACACTTCGGTCTTGATTAAACATTGGCTGCTGACCTGATGATAGGTCAATAATGGATAGCCGCCGGTGAGCAAGACCAAGGCCTGGCTCAAAATGATGTCCGCCTTCATCTGGGCCGCGGTGAAACTGGGATTGATTCATGCGTGCAAGCAGTTCGCGGTTAATTTCGCGCTTACCTTTGGTATCAAATATTCCTGCAATTCCACACATCTAGTAATTACTCATATTATTCTTAACCTTCTAATAGGCTTGTATACACATGCTGGTAGCGCGCTACCATATGCTCAAGACTGAAAGAGTTTTCTATACGGGTTCGAGCAGCTCCGCCGTGTTGCTCAATAAGTTCAGGCTGGTCGATGTATTTTTTCATACAGGCAACCATCGCGTTGCTGTCGCTCACTGGGACCAACGCACCGGTTTCACCATCTATTACCAGTTCAGAATTCCCACCAACATCGGTTGCGATCACCGGTAAGCCAGTGGCCATGGCTTCGAGTATCGTGTTCGAAATACCTTCTGCTAAAGAGGGTAAAACAAATACGTCGATCAACCGCATCCACTGTGCGACTTCATCGCTAGCGCCAATAAAGAAACAGCTGCTCTCTAAACCAGAAAGATTAAGTATAGCTAACAACGCGTTTTTTTCCGGGCCATCGCCAACTAAAACAAGACGCGCTTTGTGCTGAAATTGTGGCTGCTCTTTCATCAACGTTATAAATGCCGTGAGCAGCAATTTTTGGTTCTTAACTGCTGCGAGACGCCCAACCGTGCCAAAAATTACACAGTCTTGGGTTTGCAGCCCATCTGGAATATGTTTGAGTCGATGCGGTGCTGCAGTAAACAAATTTGCATCCACACCATTAATAATCTGTTCGATACGAGTAGCGGCGATTTTAACATCGCGCTCCAAGTACTGAGCTGATTGGCGAGACAATGCAATAAATTTGGATACAAATGGTGCTATAGCTCGGCGAAGTATTTGATATTTGCGGTTACCGCCGGATAAGTCGCCCATATCCCAGCCATGCTCGCCATGAACTCGCGCGCTTACACCCGCAAGCAGAGCAACTAATTGGGTCTCAAGTGTTGCTACATTTCGAGTGTGCACGAGATCTGGTTTAATTTTACGCAGTAAGCGCCAGAGGCGAATAAACATACCAATATCATTGCCATCACGCTTATCCAGCGCGTGGATTTTAACGGTGGCTTGTATGATACGTTTGAAAAATTCAGGGTTGTAATCGGTTAAGCAGACGATGCTATGTCGATATTCATCCTCTGGCATTTGGTTGATGAGGTTAACCACACCATTTTCTAACCCACCGATATCGAACCGGAAAATAATGTGAACAATGTGGGCTGGTTTAGCTGCCATATTGTTCATCTATCCACTCGCGGTAGCTGCCATCTAACACGGTACGCCACCAGTTTTCGTTGTCTAGATACCAATTTAGGGTTTTGCTAAGCCCTTTTTCAAAGGTTTCCTTCGGCTCGTAGCCCAGCTCGCTGTGTGCTTTGCTAACATCCACTGCGTACCGCCGGTCATGCCCCGGGCGATCGCTGACGTAAGTAATCAAGCTATCGCTAGTTTTCTGATTGGCGGCGGGCGCATCAGGAAAGCGTTGCTTTAATTCTGGGTTGTTGTTGAATTTTTCATCAACTAATTTACACAGCACGTTCACCAAATCAATATTGGCTTTTTCATTGTTGCCGCCAATATTGTAGGTCTCCCCTGCACGGCCGTTGGTTAAGACTAGATCGATGCCCCGGCAATGATCTTCGACATATAACCAGTCACGAATTTGCTGCCCATCGCCGTATATCGGCAATGCTTTGCCATTCAATATATTGATGATGCAGAGTGGAATTAGCTTTTCTGGAAAATGGAACGGACCATAATTATTCGAGCAATTGCTGGTCGTCACATCCAACCCGTAGGTGTGATGGTACGCCCTAACCATATGATCCGAGGCTGCTTTACTAGCCGAATATGGCGAGTTTGGCTGGTACGCGGTGGTTTCGCAAAATGCCGGATCTTGCGGTGCAAGCGTGCCGTACACTTCATCGGTAGAGACATGATGAAACCGGTGGCGGCCATCTGCTTGCTCGGTTAACCACACTTGGCGCGCCGCTTTTAGCAGGCTGTGGGTGCCCATAATATTGGTTTCTAAGAATAGGTCTGGAGCGGTGATGGAGCGATCGACATGGCTTTCTGCTGCAAAATGCACGATATCATCTACTTTTTGATCACGCAGTAGCGTCTCGATAAGTGTTTGATCAAGAATATCGCCTGCTACAAATTCAAAACGGTCATTCAGTTCAGCCTGTTCTAGGCTATGGCGGTTACCGGCATAGCTGAGAATATCAAAACCAATTATCCGGTCGGTAGCGTAACGGCCTAACCAGTAATTACAAAAATTAACGCCGATGAATCCGGCAGCGCCGGTTACCAGTAGTGTTTTACTCACGTTTGAAAACTCTTCGAATAGAATATTATTTTGAATACTTAATTTGTTTTAATACAAATTAACACGATACGATTTACAAATTACCGCTGCTCTTTGCCAAGGTGTTTAACATTTCCCGCAGTCGAACCCGCCAGTGGGTAGGCGCGCAGTTTAATTGGTCCCACGTATCGGTTTTATCCAGCACGCCATAGGCTGGGCGCTGCGCCGGGGTTGGGTAGGCAGCGGTTGCAATCGGGTTGATTTGAATAGGGATTTTAAGAAGCCCTATTTCCAATGCTTCTTCTTGTATTGCGACGGCAAAATCATACCAGCTGGCGACCCCTGCATCCGTCCAATGGTAAAGGCCTTGAAACTCGGTATTTAACGCCATGGCCCAAATTGCCTTTGCGAATTCTCGAGCATAGGTAGGTGTTCCAATTTGATCGGCTACCACACCTAACGAATCTCTTTGTGCCATGAGTTTCAACATGGTTTTGACAAAATTGCCGCCAAAACTCGAATATACCCATGCAGTTCGTAGGATTAAATAGTCCTCTAAACCTGAAGTCTGCAGCGCTTCTTCGCCAGCCAGTTTTGAACTACCGTAAACGCTTAACGGCTTCGCGATGTCTGCAGGCTTATAGGGTACCGATGCACGCCCATCAAATACAAAGTCAGTCGAGATATGAATCAACCGGGCTTGATGCGCTTTACATGCGCTAGCAAGATTGGCCACGCCGTCGCGGTTGCTTTCAAATGCAAGCTCTGATTCTTGCTCAGCTTGATCGACCGCGGTATACGCTGCTGCGTTGATAACTAGCGCAGGCTTAAATTCTGCAAAATATGAATCTACTTGTGTTTGATTACAGATGTCTAGTCGTTCAAGTTTTGGCGCAATCAGCTCGATGTGGTTTTTTGTTTGGCTTGCAGTGGCTTGTAATTCTTGCCCAAGCTGGCCGTTCGCACCAACAATCAACGTTCTCATGAATAACTATCCGCAACTTTAAACGGTGTGCCGTTTTTGTCTTTATCAGAAAGTGTGGGGGTATCGCTTGGTGCAATAGGCCAATCAATGCCTAAATCTGCATCGTTCCAAAGCAGGCTGCGCTCATGTTCTGGGGCGTAAAAATCTGTACATTTATATACAAATTCAGCGTCTTCGCTGGTGACATAAAATCCGTGTGCAAAACCCGGCGGCACCCATAACATACGCCTATTCTGCTCAGACAAGGTAATACCCACCCATTGCCCAAAAGTTGGGGAGGTACTGCGCATATCTACTGCGACATCGTACACTTCTCCGCGAATGACCCTGACCAGCTTCCCCTGTGGGTTTTGAATTTGGTAATGCAGGCCTCTTAAAATGCCTTGCGTGGATGAGCTGTGGTTATCTTGTACAAACTCAAGATCCAACCCCGCGTCTTTAAAATCACGGGTACTCCAGGTTTCCATAAAAAACCCGCGCTCATCACCAAAAACTTGTGGTTCAATAATCACGACATCGGGAATCTTAGTTGGAATAAATTTCATCTATTGTTTACTTAATGTTTACGTAATGTTGAGTTCAAAAATTAATAGGCATGCACGGTCTACCGCAATTTTACTATTAATCGGCAAACCAAGGCAGTAAAACATTAGCAAAGGATGACATTGTTTCTGTTTGCTTCTCGGTAGTATCAACGTACGGCATATACAACACTATGCCGGTCGCTGACTCATCGTCTTTTAATAACTTCCCTTGTACGCCATACAACTTGGCAAGGTAGTCATTAACGGTGTTGTCCCCTGCAATATGGTACCAATGCCAAACAATCAGCCGAGTATCGGCCAACTTAAGACGTGCTTGTTTTACACGCTTTAAACCCTCAATACCTACAACCGCAACCGATGTATCTTCAACCTGCTGCCACTGCGAAGACTCTGGAATCAATACATTTTGGGAGTTCACTAATTCTGCGCCCTGGCTCTGCTGCGGGTAATGCTCTAAAAACACGCCTACCCTCTGGCCTTCAAACATATACACTGCATGAAGCTCTGCGGTCGCGCCGACGTAGGATGGCTCCCACGAAGCTAATTTTTGCGCGCCATTTTGCTTCTTCCACGCCCCTAACTGCTCTGGTAATTCCGCTAACTTTGAAACCTGAGCAACACCTGAAGGCGATTGATCCTGATAGGCTAAAATCGGCCAAACAACAACCAATATCAGCCCACTTAACCATACCGAAATCGATGCTCGGTAGTCGCTAAACAACGATTGCATGTGCGTGGATGCTAAACCATCGTTTGCGTCTGTATCTATCGAATCATTCTTTGGCTCGGGCTTCGCTTCATCTGCCCAAAAAGAACCTAGGTAAAACATCATGAACATAATGACGCCAAAGAACACCCAACCGTAAATAAGGTGGTCTACGCCCGTAGCCAGCTTCATACTGCTGAAATGGCCGATCATCACAATCATAAAAGCACGTAGGCCGTTGGCTATAATCGGAACAATAATAAACAAACCGAAAAAGATGCTGCGCTTCAAAATAGTATGAAACGTCAGGTAGCAATAAAGAGAACCTAAAGCAACAGAAGCAATGAGGTAACGAATGCCACTACAGGCTTCTACCACAGACCAGTTCCCGCTAGGCAGGCTAAGATTGTGGCCCTCCCAATAAATTGGAATGCCGGTTAGCTGAATCGATCGGATGGTAAAAAATGCCGTAAAATCAATCAGCGAAGGAATCAATCGCTCGCCAAATGGCACCATAAAAAACAAAAAACAAAGCGGAAACAGGATGGTTTTAGTGACTGACCAGCCAAATAAAGTCAGAACTAACACCGGTATCATCGCAGTGAACATAAATTGCTGAATCACTGCAATATCAACTAGGTTGGCAAGAAACCAAAACACACCGCAAAAAACTAGCAAAACCAAACCTAAGCCGTTGGTATTGATGGGTTGCTTTGCCAAGGTATGACGTTTTTGCCAGACCAAATAGAGCGCTATTGGCAGAATCATAAAGCCGTGGGCGAAGGTGTCTGAACGCCACCAAATTTCTACCATTGACCAAGCGGTTTGCCAGTACAGCATCAACGGCAAGGTCAAAAGGAATACGCTAGCGATCAGGCGGAATTTAATTTTCGAATCCAATTTTGACTGATTCGATGCATCGACATTACTCACAACGACTGCTCTCCATCGGTACGGTTTTCAAGCACGGCGTCTAATTGCTGCAAACAGGCCTGCCAACTGTAGCTTTTCTCGACCGCTTCGCGGCACTGAGCACCGGTTACCTGTGCGTATTCGCTATCAAATAGCTCGACCACCTTGTCAGCAAATTGAGCCGGTACGTCTTGCACTAAATGATTGAGCGCTTCGGGAATTGCGATACCTTCCATCGCAGCGCCGGTAGCCACAACTGGTGTAGAATTGGCCATTGCCTCAAGAATTTTATTTTGAATGCCGCGAGCAATCTGAAGCGAAGCGATTGCTACATTTGCAAAGTGTATATAGGGGCGAATGTCTTCTACGCGGCCGGTAACCGTAACGCCAACGCGCTCTCCGAGGGCGAGAACCTGGGAAGACGGATTAATGCCAACAATATAAAACTCAGCGGCTTCCACCGTCTGTTTAATTAGCGGAAATACCTCATCACAAAACCATTGAACCGCATCTGCGTTCGCCCAGTAATCCATCGCTCCGGTAAAAACCAGAACCGGGACTTCATGTTCGTAGGGTGTTTGTAGCCCATTAGTATCTGCAAAATAATCGAGGTCCACTCCATTAGAAACTGAGCCAATCTTAGCCGTGCTTTCCGGCGCCATCTGTTTAAACAATGCAGCTTCATCTACCGATACAAATAGACTTGCATCAAAACTGGCAGCCACTTTGCGCTCGAAATCTAATAAATATCGGTGCTCTCGCTGATACACCCATTTCATGACACCTGTCTTCTTTTGCGAATACTGTCGCCATTTATCTGAATCAACATCTACAAAATCGATGATTCTTTGACGGCTGTCATATTTTGAATCCAAAACGTATTGCGCCATTGAAGACGAATACACAAACACCTTTGCTGGATTATGCGCTTCAAGAATGCCGTCTACCCACCGCTGTAAACGCCGATCAAAATAATAGGGGTTAGCAATGGGTTGGCCTAGCGCAAATGCAGTTAGGCCTTTGATTTTTGACCACAGTGGGTTTAGCGGCAAACACAACTGCTCTTCAACATAGGGTTCAAGTCCGTCGATATACTGCCAGTCATTTTCATCATCTACAAAAGTACCCAAAAAGATTCGATACTTTTTAGAGAGGTGCTTGAGAATGTGAAACGAGCGAATTTTATCCCCTTTATTCGGTGGATATGGAATTCGATGGCTAAGAAATAGTAAAGGCTCTTTCATAACTACCCCAAATACTTTGAAACCATCGGCCCGATAAACTGGCTCAGCGCTAGGGGTAGTTTCTTCCAGGCATTTACCATCAAGTTATATTTGGGGTTCATCGGATTGATATCGGGCATCTCTGTCGCTTTCACCAAATGGTATTCGTAGAACAGTGGTTGAGGTTCAAACCCCCAATTTTTCTTAAAACTAAATGGTCCGGTCCCAATTTTGCTGCGGCCATAATCAAAGGTTCTAACGCCTCGCTTGCTTGCATGGCACATCAACGACCAATACATAAAATCGTTGCCTTTTACTTGCCGAGCTTCATCTGTTCCACCGCCATAGTAGGGCAAAACTTCATCTCGGAAATAGAAATTCATGACGCTAGCAATCAATTTTTGATCTTTGCGTATCGTCAAAATATCGCAGTCTGCGCCAAATATTTCCTTCAATACTCTAAAATACTTTTTAGAAAATACCGGTGTCCCCAAGTTGCGTACGCTGGTCGAATACGCACTGTAAAAATCGTTAATATCTTGATCAATATCGGACTGTAGCTCAGCCTTTATTCCTTTTCTAACCACCGCACGTTGCTTACGTGGAATCGCCTTTAAATTCTCGTCTTCATCTTCAGAAATTTCTTTACGAAAGGTAACGTACAGTTCTTTACACGGCCAATCATCGCGAGATCTTTCTAAGTTTCGCATTTCAAGGTAATCAACTTGTAATCGATCGGCTAATTCACACGCTTGATCTTCTAAATAGCGGCGCGATGACTCATCGTTAGCTGCAACACCGCCATAAACACAAAATGGGCTGGACGTTAAGGCATTACCGAATAGGAAACTTTTTACCTGCGCAAGCGGTAATACTGCTTGAATTTCGCCAGCGCGCTCAGCAAACATAAAATATGTTTTATGCCCAAATGCTTGCTCAATCACCGCTTTCCATTGCGAAAGGTGAAAGAACGTTGCTTTCGGACAGCCTTCGACAAAACGATTCCAGCGCTCGCAGGAGCGTTCATCAAGGTACCCCAATGTATATTCTTCAGACATGTTTAAAGGTATTCCAATTTGAATAGTTAGGCTGCGTCGAGAAACACTCTATCGACTCTATCCCAGTTAAAATCATCCAATAGCGTTGTGATTTTTCTCTGGTTTTTTCCCAAATTAAGGTAGTGACGTACTTGTGTTTTTATATCTATATTGGTTTGTCGCGGCTGATCGGGATCTATTTCCCACGGGTGGAAATAGAATATGGCGGACTGCTGATCAACCTTATTTACGCGCCGTAAGCCCCAACGAAAAACCCAATAAGGCAGCATCCTAAAATACCCGCCGCCACCGCAGGGCAAGTTTTTATCGAATACCCGCACGGTAGTAATTGGAATTTCTAACAATCCGTTTTCGCAACGATACATAAACCGAGGCGCGTCAGGTATACCGTATAAATCATGATGGATTGGCACAATACTCGAACTATAGCTGTGCCCAGTTTCGAGTATTTCGTCATGAGCCCAAGGGTTTGTTTTATCAATAGAATAACTGGGTGCGCGATAACCCTTAATGTGTACACCGGACAAGTCTTCAAGAATGGTTTTTGCTTTAGCAATATCTTCCCTAAAGTCATTCTGGCTCATTTGGGTTGCGCGTTGATGGGAATACCCATGATTTGCAAGCTCATGGCCCTGAGCGACAATATCTTTAATCAACCCGGGGCACCGCTCTGCCACCCAACCCAAAGTAAAAAAAGTCGCCTTTATTTTCTTTTGTTCAAATAACTCGAGAATTCTGTAAGTATTATTTTCTACTCTAAGCGGTAAAGCATCCCATTGATCCCGCGCAATAATGTCTTCAAATGCAGATACTTGAAAGTAATCTTCGACATCAACCGTCATTGCATTATTCGGAGCGCTGTTAAGCCCAGGCTGATTCATGTAATGCACTCCGTTCTAATAAATATACCATGGTGCATAGCGCCTAAAACCATTCTAGATATTATGATATTCATCAGCTTAAGTGCTATTTTTCAATGTATTTACAACGGCTTTAAGCAGACCAACTTTGCGGTTAAAGGTATCTTCTAGCTCTTCTATTACGTATTCAACATCAACAATTCGTTTCTGTAGTTCGGTCAAATTCAAATTCCGGTTGGTAGCAGTTGTCTGACTACCAGACACTTCTCTAATAGGTGCGCGATGAGGTTGCAAGTTCGGGTCGTGAAACACCGAACTTTGAGCATTCACATCAATTTTTTGGTGCGCGGTTTCTTCTCTGAGCTCTGCCACGACAGCTTCTATGACGGTGGCATCGAAGCAATGTAGTTCTTCAAGGTAGCCATACAAGAATAAGCGATCGCAAAATACATTTATCCGGCGCGGAATACCGTCAGTAAACTTATATATGTGCTGGAAAGCACTGTCGGTGATATCCGGGTCTTGCTCCCAGCTCACAAGCTTAAGCCTATGTTCGATATACGCTCTGGTTTCCAGCTCATCTAGCGGGGTCAAATGGCACGATGCGATAATTCGCTGGCGCAATTGCTCCATTTGAGGAGCTTGAATAACGGGCCTAAACTCCTCTTGCCCCAGCAAAAATGTTTGCAACAATGGCCGGTTTTCAACTTGAAAATTAGACAGCATGCGTATTTCTTCAACGCTGGTCATCGGTAAATTTTGCGCCTCATCCACTACCAACAAAACCCGTTTTCCTTCGCGGTCAGCATGGCGAAGAAAGGTTTCAAACTGCGTCAGCACTTCAGCTTTAGTTAGGCTCTCAGTTGACAACCCAAACGCCATCGAAATAACACAAAGCAGGTCATTATCTTGTAAATTAGTGGTGACTAATTGTGCGGCTATGTATTCGTCGCGGCCAAGCTCATCGAATAAATTTTTCATTAATGTGGTTTTACCGGTACCAACCCCGCCGGTAATGACTACAAAACCTTCACCTTGATTAAGCCCATACTTCAAATACGACATTGCTCGATTATGGCTTCTGCTTCCAAAAAAGAAACGCGGGTCAGGGCTTAGCTGAAATGGTTGTGCGGTAAGGTCGTAAAATTCTTCGTACATAACCCTGCTCTAATTCAATGAGGTTGTTAATTGCAAGCGTATATGGTTTTCGCTGTAGCTATTATTCGATGATACATCTACATTTTCAGCGACATGTAACACTATGGACGCACTTGTTTTACGGCCTATTTTTCGATTAAACACGAGATCGGAAGACAGAAAATCGCCATCGGTGCCATCGCCGAACACACGCTGGGTTTGATTGGCTATGAGCGTCACTGTAGAAAAACGCCCTACATTCCACGTCACATTCATACGGATACCTTTGTCTTTTTCTTCTCGGACCGAAGTCAGGTAAATTCTTTCGGTCTGAAATAAGGACCAGCCAATAGTAGTACGAGCGGCACTGTAGCTATAACCGATCACTGCATTTTTGCTTATAAACTCTTCGCCACTAATATCCGAAGAGGACAGCCTGAATGGAATTTCAATAACTGCAGCAGTTATATTCGTATTCGGTAATTTGGGCGTACAACCCGGGTCAAATGGGGTTAACGATCCGATGGGGCAAACCGAGATAAAATCGCCGGTAGAGGTTATTAAGCGCCGTGAGTCAGTCACCGACTCTGAATAATTTGCAAACCAATTACTTTTTTTGGTTCTGTGGGTAAAGCTAAAACCGTAGGAGTCACCATAAAAAGCATTACTGGTAGAAGCCTGCAAGCTGGTTCTTACGCTTGGGTTCCAGGTTATATCGCCGCCAACTGATTTTCGCTTGGCATCTGCCGCCAGTGTACCTTGGCTATAATTTCTAACCGTTTGAAACAAACCAACCGATACTTTACGAGAAGGTGTCCACGTGGCTTTTAAAACAGTAAAGTCATTATCAGGTTGTGCACCGCCAAAAGACACAAGGTACCGATAACGCGACCACCCGGCATCGGCGTTAACCCTGACGTGATCCCACCGGTAGCCAATGGTAACTGAGCCGCTTTGTTCACCAGCTTGCTCTTGGGTTTCATAATCTATTCGGCTATCTAAATAGTTCGCCGACCAAAATATGCGTTTAAGTTCATCGGCGTTAGCCAGTACGAAGCGGCCTTTTTGCCCAATACTGTCCGATTGAAACGTGCTTGTTCCACCAGAATTGGAGCCTGCAATGTAATCCACTTGATTCAGCTCAAAGGACGCTGATAACACCGCAAAGTTTCCAAGTTTGCTATTCCATAAAGCTTCGGCGCTACTGGTAAAGGTATCCAACACATTTGAAGACCCAACAACAGAACCTGAACCCTGCAAGCGTGATGAGATAAGCTGTTGAGTTATTGCGCTATCAACCTCGAGCACCAAATTGTTGGGGATCAGATTAAAACTACTCGATAGCCTCATCGCCTGACGTAAGTCATCGAGATTATCGTCTTGTTTATAATCGAAATAGCTAACCGAGTAATTGAAGTCGACATCTATTCGCGCACCATCAGCTTTAACTGAAAATGCTGTCGTTAACTCAGTAATAAAATCATCAGCCTCGCTATTTTGCGATAAGCGTACGTTATCGGTATAAAATTCCGATACAGAAACACTTGCTTGAGTAGTCCATTGTGCGGCGCTGAGCCAGCCAGAAATACTCAGCAATAGGGGCGCAAACACGCACACCAAAAGCTTGTTTAATGGCTGGATGGATTTTTGACGCACAGAAGCAACGGTTAATTTTTGCATTTTTTTAACTTTAAAACCTAACCGTTGATGTCGAAGAAATGAGAAAATAGATCACCTTAAAAAATGCTTTAGCGGATCGCTAGTGAGCATTTCCAACACTATTCACGGTCTTCACCGTATCCGTAGTAGTAACCGTACTTGCTGTTGGTGGTGCGGCTTTTATTAAGAATTAGACCTATATCACGCCGATTACCAAGCCGTGCTATTGCTTTTTTAACGTCCGATTGTTTCGTTGCATTCTCAGCTACAACCAGTACGACCTGGCCTGCCAAGCTGGCCAAAACACCGGCCTCAGAGGTATGCATTAGGGGAGGTGAGTCCAGTATTATTATTCGGTCAGGATAACGCCGTGACAGCTCATCAACTAATTGTGCCATCTGTTTGCTAGCTAGTAGCTCTGTGGTCAAGTGATGTCGTTTACCTGCCTGTAAAAACGTCAGGTCTTCTATGTTTGTTTGGCATAACAATTCGGATATATCGCCGAAATCACCGGACAAATAGTCCACCAATCCATCGCTTTCTTCTACCCCAAAAGTTCTGGCTACGCTGGGGTTGACGACATCGGCATCAATAAGCAATACCCGCCGGTTTTGCTCGTCGGCGATACTGATTGCTAAACTAATTGCATTAAACGTTTTGCCCTCTCCTGGCGTAGCACTGGTCACCATAATTACGTTATTCGGTTTACCACTGCGGCTTTTACCTTCTCCAAAAACACGGTCTAACAAAGGCCTTTTTATAAGCCTGTACTCTTCTTTAAAGCGTGAACGTACTGAACCGGGAGTGATAATGCCTTTTTGTTCCAAACCTTCTAGATCAATATCGCAGAACCGAACCGACCGAGCTTGCTGTCGGTTTTTTGTTGGCTTTGCGTTTGCAGCAGCTGCAGCATTTTCCAGGGTCGATGATACGGCGCTTTCAGGTTTACTACTGTCAGACACAACATTCGCTGGTAATTTCTTCGCACCAGCTGATTCAGATTTACTTTTTTTCAGCGCTTTTTCAATACTACTCATCGCGTTCGCCCCGCAGAAAACCCTGCTTAACAACAGCATATTTAGGAAATAACATTGGCGTGTCAATTAAAAAACTCATCTTAGCAATAGGCTCATTTGAACCCCATAAACGCCAAGTAGCGCTGATATCAGCGCTACAAAATAGATTAATTGCTTTTTCCGCTCTTTAGTTCGCTCTTCATTAGGGCTTAACGAAACCGTACCTAATAGCTGTAATCCAGTGGCTTGTGTCAATAGGAATGCACTATTAAAAGTAGGTGTCACCAACCCCATTACAAACGCGAACCCCGTGCCCGCGATAAAGCCAACGACCAATACAATGCTGGCAAAGATCGCTCGGTTTGGCCCTGTTGGCTCTAACGGCACACGCGGTGGATCAATTACCCGAAATTTAATCTCTGAAGAACTTTGATCCGCCTGCTGAGAAAGTATGGCTTGCTCTCTGCGCACTAACAATTCATCGTGTTTTTTCTTAACAATGCCGTAGTCACGATTTAATGACTTAAGCTGCGCTTCTACTTCGGGAACTGTATTTACTTGGCCACTGAGTTTATCTACTCGTTCCTGATAGCTTTTAACTCGAACTTTTAGCGACGCTATCGATGCATCCAATTGTGATAGGGTCAATTTTAATTGCTGGTAATAGTTACTACCGCTGTAGGCTGCTGCCGACATACCTACACCAGAATCCATTTCAGCTAGCTCTAGTTCTTTCTTTGACTCAAGGTCTGCGAGTGTCCGTTTAATAGAAATAATATTGGGATGCTGCTCGGTATATTTCAACAACAAACTATCTAATTGGGATGTGAGGTTTTGTATCCTTGCATCAAACTTCGTTGTGGGCTCGTCAACCTCAGCCAATTCGGGGATAAAGACCGGTTCTTCGCCTTCGACCTCGTTATAAATAGTCACTCTTTTTTGCTCTGCTTCAGCAAGCTCAAGTTTTGACGATTCGAGTCGTCCCTTTTCACCTTTTAGTCGCGAGTAAAAACTCCCCGACTCAGACAAATAAGCAACATTTTTTTGCTTAAATAGCTTTAATTCGTTTTCAGATACCTGTAAACGCCGCTCGTATTCGCCAATTTGCTTATCAATAAATCGCTGCGCTGCTGCGGTATCACCCCTAGCCTCGCCGATTGTATTTTCGACGAATGTCGTTAATACCGCTTGAACCAATCTTTTTGCTTTTTCTGGGTCAGGGTCAGAATAATGAATGGTGTAAAGATTATCTTTACTGTCTTTTCTCATTGAGATCGATTTTTTGACCTCAGTAATCAGTTGATCAAAACCGGCATCGTCACTGACGGTAAGGTCTAAATCCGCCATCCGGACAATTTTTTCTAAATTCGGGCGACTGAAGAGCGTTCGCTCCATTAATCTAATTTGTTGCTCGCTGTTACCTTGAATGGTTAAGCCTCTTAATAACGGCTTCAACAAGTTCCGGGTGTCAACATACACACGCGCACTTACGTCATACTCGTCAGGCAGGTTGTATACAGAAATCCAACCTACGGAGCACACCAGCCACGTAATGCCTGCCATCCACCAGCGTTTATTCCAGAGGTTGTGCGCGTACGACAGTACTAATTCTATTTGCTCTTGCAACAAACTGTATTCCACCCAAAAAGGTTAAAGATCTTTGAACTGGCTAAGGTAATCATCAGTGTAAAAACTAGAACCACGCTTCAGGAATGATCAAAATATCACCTGGAAGAATTTCAACATTTGCGCTGATGTCACCATCTCGTACTAGATCATCTAATCGGACGCGATATTCCTTCTGAGAACCGCCTACAACTCGAACGATAGAAGCTTTGTTTCCGTCGGCAAAATCAGTAATGCCGCCAACTTGTATCATGACATCTAGCACCGTCATGTTTTGCCGATACGCTAATGTTTGCGGGGATGTCGCTTCGCCTAATATTCTTACCTGCTCAGAATAAGGCCCAATAAAACCACCCACAATCACGGTAACGATCGGCTCTTTAATGTACTTACTCAGGACTTGCTCAATTTGACGCGCAGCTTGAGTTGGCGTTTGCCCCGTTACCTTTAAATCTTCAACCAAGTTGGTGCTGATCATCCCATCAGGACGAACGGTCACCGTAGTGGAAACCTCCGGGTTATTCCAAACAAAGATACTCAGGGAATCCCCAGGGCCTACCAAATAGTGGTAGTTAGATGACTCAGTCGTTGAAGGCGCAAACATCTGCGCTGCAGGCAACATTGGCTTATCAGAAGCGCAACCCACCAAAGTAAGTGCAGACAACGTAAGCATCATTTTCCGCGACAGCTGGCCAAACAGTTTTTTATTATTCATGAATTCCACATTTCTCCAATTCGGAACAAATCTAACAGGTAATTTTAGCATAAATACCACGCGTCACACTTTTAGATGACAATGGATGCATATCACACAGAATGTATACTCTACAGCCCATATCGCATACATCTATTGAGTCACAACATTGAAACGTCTCGCTGTTAGAGCTTTAATTTAAGATATGTTACTGTTGGATCCAGCTGCTACTCAAAGAAACCAACAAGGTTCGAGCCTCTTGCTATCGCTATACTCTCACCTGATCCATTCGAAATAAATTAATGCGTCCATCTCTTAGAGATCAATTCTTTCTGTACTTCACACCGGTTTATGCCAACACCGAAGCGCTAAAAGCTGAGGTGTACAGCATACGGCATGAAGTATATTGCGACGAATTTGGGTTTGAGGCCGAAAATATAGACCATATCGAAATAGATGAATACGACGAATACTCCCACCATTTCCTAATACAGCACAACAGCACGGGGAAATATGCTGGCTGCATACGGCTCATCCTACCCACCCCCGGGCAGCCCAACACCCCTCTTCCAATCGAAGAGCACTTCTTCGATATACTCGACAAAAACATACTAGACCCCAGCACGCTTACTCACGGCAGATATGCCGAATTATCCAGACTTGCCGTTCACCGTGATTTTCGTAAACGCGCCAACGACCGCAACAGCCCGGTCGGATTAACCGATAACGCAGAAGAACAAGAACACTTAAAACGCGCATTCCCGCTTATCAACGTTGGGCTTTATCTATCGGCTTTTTCTCTCGCGCTTTATTGCCACACCTATTACGAGCTAGATACCATTTTCATGGTGACTGAACCGCGCCTTGCTCGAAACATCAAACGCTTTGGTCTATCGTTTGAACAAGCTGGGCCACTTGTTGAATACCATGGCTCCCGAGCACCATACGTATTCAAAACCAGCAACGAACGCAACATATCCGAAGACACACAAAACTTATTGGAAGGCATCAATAATGTGCTTATTGACCAATTTCGACCACAATTAGGGTAGTACAAACAAACCCTAAGTAACGTAGTGAAAAATTCGATGAGCAATAATCCCACGTTCGATTTCAACACCGCCTTTAGCCGCACCGTTGGCTGGCTTACCGCTGCTGAATTACAGCTCATTCGCACTAAACGAGTCGCCATTGCCGGGATGGGCGGTGTCGGCGGGATTCACCTGCTAACCCACACCAGGCTTGGGATATCCAACTTCAACATTGCTGATTTCGATCACTTTGACCTGCACAATTTTAACCGTCAGTCCGGCGCCAATATGGAGTCAATTGGCGAACCCAAAACAGCCGTTATGGAAAAAATGGCTAAACAGATCAACCCTGAATTGGATATTCGGATATTTGAGCAGGGCCTGACCGATGAAAACCTCAATGATTTCCTGGATGGCGTCGATATTTACGTCGATGCTTTAGATTTTTTCGCCCTCGATATCCGCCGCAAGGTATTTGCACGCTGCGAAGAACTGGGAATTCCGGCTATTACCGCAGCCCCAATTGGCATGGGTGCTGGTTTACTGGCATTTTTACCGGGCAAAATGACCTTCGAGGAATATTTCCAGCTCGAAGGTAAAGATGAGCAAGAACAACTCATTCGATTCTTGGTTGGACTAACCCCTTCGGCCATTCAGCGCAAATACCTCATCGAACCTTCAGCGGTCAATTTCAACCAGCGCAAGGCATCATCAACCCCTATTGGGTGCGAGCTGTGTGCCGGGTTTGCTGCATCTATGTCGCTAAAACTTCTGCTAAACCGCGGTAGAGTACCCGCAGCGCCACACGGCCTCCACTACGATGCTTATCTCAACAAACTGAAAAAGACCTGGCGGCCCTTTGGCAACCGTAACCCGTTACAGCGCGCGGTTATTGTTCTAGCAAAAAAAATCATCCATGATGAGCCAGCGGTTGAACAACCTGCAGCAACGCAATACACCCGCCCAATCGACCAAATATTAGATATTGCGCGCTGGGCGCCAAGTGGTGACAACAGCCAAGTATGCCGGTTTGAAATCATCAACGAACACCAACTAAACTTACACACACAAGACACTCGCGACCATTGCGTATACGACCTACAAGGTCATGCAAGCCAGCTGTCTACCGGCACCATGCTAGAAAACATCCGCATTGCAGCCACACACTTTGGGCTAGCAACTTCTTGGAGCATCATTAACTCAGCAACCGGGCAATCTCCTTCCATCAATATTCAGTTTATTGCTGATGCTGCCATCACCGCTGACCCACTGCACTCGCACATCAAAACCCGCTCCGTCAACCGTAAGCCATACTCGGCAGCCCCACTAAATACTCGCCAAAAAAGCGCACTCAGTGAAGCTATTCCGGAGGGTTACCATCTTATCTGGATTGAAGGCGGTTCAGCCAAAAGAGCCATCACAAAACTGCTGTATAAGAACGCCGGATTGCGCTTAAAACTGCCGGAAGCTTACGCTACACATAGCCAAAACATAGAATGGAATGCCCAGTTCAGCGAAGATAAAATCCCCGACCAAGCCTTGGGCGTAAACCCTATTACTAGAAAATTGATGCAATGGAGCCTGCACAGCTTCAGCCGAGTAAAACTGCTCAATAATTATTTGGGTGGCAGCTACGCAGCGCGGTTAGAAATGGATATCATCCCAAGCTTAATGAGCGGCGCGCATTTTTTTATAGCTGCAGATCAACCACCACAAACACCGCAAGACTTTATAAACGCAGGTATAGCGACTCAGCGGTTTTGGCTTACTGCCACTCAGCTTGGGCTACAATTACAACCGGAAATGACACCGTTGATTTTCTCGGAATATATTAACGACGGTGTTACGTTCTCTACCTCAAAAAAATACATCCGTACCGCTGAAAAACTGCGCGACCAGCTTGCAAGGTTAGTTGCGCCCGAAACACCGCAAAATTTGGTATTTGCCGGGCGCATTGGCCGGGCCAGTATTGCCACCTCTCGCTCTACCCGAAAACCACTGTCAGATTTAACCCATCATTCGCAATAGCCAATGGAAGGATTTATAGCAGCCGGCTTGTCATACCCGACATCTTAAATGAAAAAATAAGATCGTTAATATCACGCTTGTGATAAGCCGGAAGCGCAGAACGAAGTGCTTTCAACTTGAGCTTTAGCTCTGCATCAAACTCTGCTCGTCTCGGGCTTTTTATCGCAACGTTGTAGGGTACCAAAAAGCTAGAATATAGCGTTGCGTAAGTAGAAAGATTACCCGATACAGCGCTTTCAAAATCACTTTTGTTAAAAGCGGCTTCTAACGAATACAGGTAATCCAGTGTAAACAGCTCGGCTTGTTTATCTGCATATTGGTATGCAAAATATTCGATCGTACGTTGTGATTTAAGCCTACCAAAATCAACCAAATACACGCCGCCACCGGGTTTTAATACCCGTGCAATTTCTTCAAATGTTCGCTTGAGAGTAGCTACATCGGGCAGGTGATGAAGCGCAACGGTAGAAAACACTGCATCAACACTGTTGTCTTCGAACGATTCTAATTTAGAAATATCTGAGCGCACAAAACCGACATTACTCAAGCCCAAATCTGCAATGTGCGCCTCTGCCCTACCAAGCATGGGTTCGGATAAATCGACACCGGTAAATTGGCAGTTGGGGTGAAGCTGAGCCACCATGGCCAATTGAGTTGCAGGGCCACAGGCTAAATCGAGCACTTTGTCGCCAGGGCGAATCACTTCACTTATTTGCGCGCAGTGGTGCAAATATACCGGCGCCATTACTCCGTCCACTCTGCCTGCTTTGGTGTAGGCCGCTACCTTTTCTGGGTCATCCATCACCAGATCGGGTTCTGGTTTTCGTGGTTTTGCTTTCGCCCCTAGCAGCTCAAACAGTAGTATTTTTAGCATCGCGACACTTGGCACCGCAATCTCCTTTTTTAGCCATCGTTTTTTTAAATATGACGCTAAGTTTAGTACATATTTGACCTGAACATTATTCCGATGAATACCTTGTTCCACGTACGTTTCCACCAAGCCAAATGTGTTATTCGCAGGCACAAAAAAGGAGAGCCAAATCGGCTCCCCTTTTTTTCTTCAATCTTTACTTCTAGTTAACCCCAACTATCAGGGTTAACAGAGGTTATTTCAATTAAGCGTCACGACGCTTTCTTGAAAAACCAAGACCTAGCAGTCCAGCACCCAAAAGTGCAATCATGCCTGGTTCTGGAACCATAGTCGCATCAGCATTCACAGTGGTACGAGCACTCAATGTATAAATTTCGCCTGCGTCAAAAATATCGCCTGTGTCAAAACCTAGAGCAATAGAACCAGGTGTTGCAAATACTTTTGCATCGCCATAGCTAAGCGGTGAGGTATTAGAGCGAGTTTCAGCAAATTCGTATTTGAAAAGCTCAGTTTGATTAGCATCAGTAATCGTAAATACGATAGAGAACGAAGCCGCTGCTTTTGAAGGGAAAATTGAATCAGCTGTCGCAAATGCCTCAACATAGGCTGTTAAATCAAATGCTGCTGCAATACCACCGCTGTATCCAGAAAATATGAAATCACTACCTAGTTCGTTGTTCGCGCCACTTGTACCTGATGATTCACCAAGAAGAGAAACATATGCAGCAGACTGGATGTTAGCACCCAGAAAAACGCCAAGGCCGGCAATCGGTGAACCGGCTTGATATTGATCAGACGCGGCAAAATGTGCGCTTGGAGCGCCGCCAGTACTAGTAATTATTGGGAACGCATTATCCGTAATAGCTGGGCAATCACCTACACATGCTGGAGCAAGATCAATAGCCGCTGCACTAGCGGTATCGTCATCAGAACCAACCAAAGTGCCATTTAAACTAGCATTTACATCTGCAGAACTTGTGTAAAAAAGAGCTGTGAAATCAGTTGCCGTGATTACATCCGTAGTTCCGCTCTTATAAAATGTAAGGTTATCGAGTTTTAATACAGATGTTGCAAGGACATCTGCTTGTGCTGCATTTGCACCCAGTAGCGCAAAGCTACTAAGAGCTACTATCGCTACACTGCTTTTATAATTTTTCATTTCCAAACCACCTCGTGGATAATTAATTGATACTCACCAGAAACAAAGCAAACATTGTGCCAAAGTTATATCACCTTAAATATCAATGACTTACAAATTAAGCAGAAAGAGAGCAGCTAAATATGTAAAAAAAGCTGACAGTTCATTCCGGCTCTTTGCTACATCGCTTTGAGCAACTTATTTGCATTGGCCATTTCACGAAACGACTGCCCTTCAGTTAACAACTGCCCTAACAGCTCCTTCGAGCGCTTAACGTTGCCTTTCTTGTGCAGTATCAACGCATGGTAATAGCGAAAATTGAGATTCTGAGGGTACCGCTGTAACAGCTGTTCAGCGATACGAAGTGCCTGACCAAATTGACCATTTGACGCTAACACAACCGCATATGTATTCATTACGCTAGCCATTGCCGGAAGCTGTTTTGCTGCCTTGGTAATAAGCACAAGTGCCCGCTCTGGGTCTTTATTACGTATCAACCAGGCCAGATCATTTTGGGCATAAGGGTATGTCGGCTCTTGCTTCAGGATGATTTCTAGCTGCTCTACGGCTCCATCTAACTGATCTAATGTTTGATGAAAGGCAGAGCGGCCATAACGTACCAGCACATCTTGTGGGTATTTTTCGTTCCATTTAACCAGTGTAGCTAAACCTCTATCGACACTACCCTGAGCTTGTTGCGTTTTAGCTAGCTCCAACACTGTAGAGGTAGAAGGGTATAAATCCAAAGACTGGCGGTAATAAGCCTCAGCTTGTGATGCTTCACCACTATTCAACGCATGCCAACCCGCAAGCGAAAGCACCTCGTGGTCTTTGGGATATTGCTCCAGTAGCTGTGTCAATTGCGCTAACGCGGGTTCTTGATCACCTTCATATGTCAGTAAGCGAACCCTCGCCACGTTAGCCAGTTTATGGCTCGGGTCTAACGCCAAGGTACGGCTTAATGCCGCTTTAAACTCCTTTAAATCTCGGTTTGCTTGATACACTTTTGCTAACAAAAAATGAGCAAATGGCGATTCAGGAGATTTCGAAATTAACTTCTGCGCGGTTTCGCGTGCGGCGGCGCTTTGGCCACTACTCAACTCAGCTTCAGTCAGCAATGCCAGTAATGCGGGACTATCGTGAGCTGCGGGGTTTGCATTTCGTAACAGAGATAGCGCTAATGCGGTTTTCTCAAACCGCAAATAGTACCCAGCCAACAATAGCCGTGGCTCTAATTGCTCAGGGTGCGCATTTATTAACGGAGTTAATCGAGACTCCAGTCCAGCCAAGTCACCTTCAGCAGCTTCAAGCTCTGCAAGTTTTAGCTCTGTTTTATAGTGGCCTGGGTGTTTCTTCAAAACTTGATAATAAACTTCACTAGCCTCTGCTCTTTTATTTTCCAACAGCAATAACTGAGCCAAATAGTAAGAAGGCCCGGGCATACCTGGTTGTTTATCTAGAGCGGCACGAAACGATAAACTCGCTTTAGAAAACTGTTGTTGGTCCCAATACATAACACCTTCAAGGTTCCAACTTGTAGGCTTTTCAGGGTATTTCTTTCGAATATGTTCAACGATCTTTAACGCTTCTTCATAGCGTTTTTGATGGATATATGAAAAGGCCACGAGCTCTTGACTACGCTCGACTTCTGGATTAATCAGTAGGGCTTTTTCTAGTGACGCAATTGCAAGATCCCCTTGCCCTGCCATTAGCTGAGCAAGCCCAAGGCGGGTATGGGCAATAATTTCGTTCGGTGCAAGTTTCGCTAAACGCTCCAAGTACTCCAAGCCGGTTGAACTATTACCCAATCCAATTTCTATACGTGCCATCAGTTGGTTTGCAAACGGTGACTCAGGCATATGACGCAGCACAGGCTCTAACGTCGTTTTGGCCCGTTTTAGTTCGCCCAAACGAAACTGCGTGGTAGCTAATGCTTGATGACCAGCAATTGAACCAGGCGACCTGTTCAAAAAGACACCCAAATTCTGAGCAGCCTGACTCAACTCGGATAACCTCAATTGCGTTAAGCCCAAATAATAATACGTGGGGGCATACCCATCACTTAACGTAAGAGATTCTTGCAGCGCCACCTGCGCCGCGGGGAAATCTTTTTTGTTGTATTGGCTGACGCCGGCAACAAAGTACGACAAATAATATTTTGGGGCTTTTTTAAGCAAACTTTCAATATCAGCATCGCCCTTTAATGGCTCGCTAAGCTCAACATACAACAAAGCCCTTCTCGCCAACGCGTAAAAGTCAGTCTCGTTTAGCTCTATCACGCGCGAATAACTACCAACCGCTAGCTTTTGTTTTTGCTGTTTGACAAAAAGATCGCCTTGAAAACGCCACACTAAAGGCTCATTCGGCGCACTAATTATCAAACCCGCTAACAGCTCCTCAATTTTATCGCTGTCATTGTGTCGGTCAGCAATTTTGACATGACCTAGCGTAGCAAAGACTGACCCTGAAACAATCGCCGTCGCCAGGTCGTATTCTTTAGCAGCTTGGTCCAGCTCACCGGTCTCAAGGTGAGCCTCACCTCTATATACGTGTAGCTGTTCGCGTTCGGAATCAGACAGTGCGTCAAATTCAACCACTTCATCGAGCAGCTCTCGGTATTTTCGTTGTGCCAGCAGTGCTTTGGCATACGGTGTAATTATCGACAGTTTGGATACGCCCAGCTCTAGTGCTTTCTCTAATTCCTTTTCGGCACCGGCGGCGTTGCCTGTGGTTGCGTATAGCTGCCCGAGCATAAAGCGTGCCTCTGGGGAGTTAGGCGCTTTCTTGAGTGCATTTTTGAGTTCGATTTCTGCAGATTTATATTCTTTACTTTGCGAGAATTCTTTGGCTCGCGCAATATGCTCCGGCGCAGTTAAGTTATCTGCACAGCCTGCTAGCGCAATGGCTAGGGCCATTAAACAAATTGTGGTTTTTTTCCTGAATACCATAATGTCACCAAAAAATATCAATAAAATTCGAATAAAAGTTAAAACAAACATTTTGTAAACATGCCAGTGCACAAGGCCAGCCACTTATAAGCCATCATCTACCACCAATCGCGTATCAAAGTAGCCGCTACCCTGAACATTTGAGCAGCACGGTACTTACACGGTACTTACACGGTACTTACACGGCATTAGGGAGTGTTGCGCTAGTAGGCGTTTAATCTAGTCGTCGATTGCTAGAAGAAGCACGGGGAGAATAAAAAAATCAAACAGTATCGCAATGATAATGGTCATGCCTACCATTAAGCCAAGGATGGAGTTTATCGCAAAACTGGACAAAGCGAGTACAAAAAACCCCAATGACAGCACAACGGAGGTTGTAATGAGTGCGCTGCCAACCGTTTCAAAGCTATAAGCAATAGATTGCCGCGAGCTTAGGCTTTTATTTTTTCTCGCATGAATATATTTACCTAAAAAATGCACGGTGTCATCTACCACGATACCCAGTGACACACTAAATATAACCGATGCGGCCATGTTGATTTCTTGCACGAGCAAACCCCACACGCCAAAGGCGATGGCTGCTGGAGCTATATTGGGAATCACGGCAATTACGCCATAACGAAGAGAGCCCAAGGCAAATATCAAGCAAAGTGAAATAAGCCCCAAGCTGATGATGGAGCCTTCGATCATGCTGCGAATGTTGTTTTGGCCCAGTTGAGCAAAAATGATTGAAATACTGGAACCAGTGGTAGCAAGCTGCGGCGCGTTTTGCTCTAGCCAGTGTGAAGCCTTTTGGCTGAAATCCACCATTCCTTGGGACTTTAACCCCCTTAAAGAAATATTTATTTTCAGCGCTGAGCGATCAAAACTAATTTGGTTGTTTAGGTCTAGCCCATAGGGCAGCGACATTTCGTAAAGCAACTGGTACTGCGACGCCAGTGCGGAGGTTTCTGGCAGCCGGTACTGCTGAGCATCGCCATTACTGAGCGTACGATTAAGGCGTTTTAGCGTATCGGTGTAGGTTGCGACATGGGCCACCTGAGGCTGAGCCCGCAACCAATGACTAAAGGCTTCGACTTTGCGTAAAAATTCTGGCTGATTCACGCCGTTTTCGCGGCCGCTTTCGAGCGAGAATACCAAGGAATGCACACCGGTTAAGTGCTTTTCAGTGAAGTCGGTGGCATCTCGCACTGGTACGCCTTTGTCAAAATAAGCGATGGTATCGTCGTTTAGCTCGTTCAATGGTACGGCTGAAATCAACAACGCAATAATAGGTAGCGCACTCCAAAACAGTTTTTTAGGGTGGGTTAACACAAGGTTACTCACCCAGCCCGATATTTTTTGCGATTTTAAAACCCGTGGCTGCGCTTTGGTGACCCACTTTAATGCTAGCGCTGGCAATAATGTCATGGTGAAAAACCACGCAGCAATCACCCCTACCCCTACCAATGTACCCAACTCACGCAGTGGTGGAGAATCACTAAAGTTGATGCTGAAAAACCCAATAGCGGTGGTAAAGCTGGTGATGAAAATAGGCTTCATATTTTGCTCAAGACTTATGAGCATGGCTTTTGCCTTTTCTTCGCCGGTTGCTAAACGTTGTAAGTAGGTGGATAACAGGTGTACACAATCGCAAACCGCAAGGGTAAGAATAATAGTCGGCGCGGATACGTTGACTTGGTTGATGGCA
Source organism: Pseudomonadales bacterium (assembly GCA_016763075.1). GTDB lineage: Bacteria > Pseudomonadota > Gammaproteobacteria > Pseudomonadales > JAHRWD01 > JAHRWD01. The sequence goes on along the minus strand of JAESUM010000050.1, from coordinate 36,167 downwards.
AAGCCCAACCAGCCACCGGCTCCCATTGCCAGCAATACACTAAAGCCCACAATCACCATTGAAATGAGCGCGGCGTAAACCGAGCCAAGAAGGTAGGCCATTAACAGTGCTACTACTACAAACATCAGTGGTATTAGTGTTTGACCATCCGAAAAGGCCGACTCTTGAAAGGCATTGGTGATCACGCTGTTGCCGGTCAGGTGTATTTTTGAACCTGGATGCTGCGCCGTTAGTTCGTCTATTAACACACGGCTGGCAGCTACTATTTGTTGTACTTCTTTTTCATTGGCGCCCCCGTTGTCTGGAAACTGCAGCTGCAGGTACACTGCGGTAACATCGGCTTTGGCGGAGATCAGTTTATGCAGAACTTCTGGCTCATTTAGCACAATTTGTTTGCGCTGCTGAAGCTGCTGGTCAGAAAGCACGTGAAGCTCTTCGATCAAATCGCTAACAAAAAGCTCGTCGCCCTCTACCGCTGTATGCTGGTAATTGGTGATGGAATCGACGCGATGCGAATACGGTAGCATCCAACTTCTTTCGGTGAGTGCTAACACCAGGGCCAGTGTTTGGCGCGAAAATACCTGTTTGTTCTCAGGCTCCAACACAAAAATCAGGTTGTCTTCTCGGCTATAAGTGTCTTCTATTTGATCAAAGGCCAGCAAAAACCGGTCGTCTTGATTAAAGAAAATCCGGTAACTCGACTCAAAATAAAGGTGCTTGCAGCCCACTGCCAACACCATTAACAGCGCACAGGACAGCCACGCTAAACTCCAACGTTTGTCTATCAACCAATTGGCTAGTCTTGCGTTCATTTATTGCGGCAACCCAAACTATTATAATTATCGTTGTAATATTGTCGCTTTATTATAGTCGTTGGAACTTACTACGTGGCTTGATGACCCTTAGCCCGCATCTATTTTTGCAATGGAGGTGAGCACACCGGATTCAGCACCGAACGTTGTTTAACAAACATCGGCATCGTGTAGGTGAATACAGCCTCAAACAACAAGATTTTTGCGCTATAACTAAGACTGGATAACCCCCTACTATCCCACGTATAATTGGCCGGTTAATACCTTTTTCAACCTAATAAAAAGTACCTATATGAACAGACCCAGCTCTTTTGATCGCGAAGATTTACTCAAATGTGGTCTCGGCGAAATGTTTGGCCCCGGCAATGCACAATTGCCTACCCCCAACATGCTAATGATGGACCGAATCACCAGTATCACAGCGGATGGTGGCGAAGCTGGCAAAGGCGAAATCATCGCTGAGCTCGATATCAACCCTGACCTGTGGTTCTTTGATTGCCACTTCCCTGGCGACCCTGTCATGCCTGGCTGTTTAGGCTTGGATGCACTTTGGCAGTTAATCGGTTTTTTCCTTGCATGGAAAGGCAACCCTGGGCACGGGCGTGCGCTGGGCGTAGGCGAAGTTAAATTCACCGGTCAAGTACTGCCAACTGCAAAAAAAGTAACCTACCACATCAACATGAAACGAGTGATCGAACGTAAGCTGGTAATGGGTATTGGCGATGGCGTCATGAAGGTAGATGGTAAAGTCATTTACACCACAAAAGATCTACGCGTTGGGTTATTTACCAGCACGGAAAACTTTTAAAGCCGTTACTGGTTATCACCGCCGTAGCGATGAACGCTACGGTGTATTAGCAATACCGTAATTTTTGACACATCAATATAGGATCACACCATGCGTCGAGCTGTCGTCACAGGAATAGGCATTGTTTCTTGCCTCGGAAACGATAAAGAAGCTGTTTTGGAATCTCTTCAACAAGGGAAATCCGGCATTAAGTTCCAACCCGAATACGAAGAACTGGGCATGCGAAGCCACATCGCTGGCACCGTCGATATCGATTTCTCTGAACACATTGACCGTAAACAATTGCGCTTTATGGGTGATGCCGCGGCCTTTTCGTTTATCTCTATGAAGCAGGCTATTGAAGATTCTGGCCTAACTGATGAGCAAGTTTCAAACCCCCGTACCGGTATCATCATGGGTTCTGGTGGTTCTTCACCGATCAACCAAGTTGAGTCGGCTGATATTTTGCGCAAAAAAGGTATTCGCCGAGTTGGGCCATACCGCGTTACGCAAACCATGGGCAGCACGGTTTCTGCTTGCTTGGCCACACCGTTTAAAATCAAAGGCGTTAACTACTCAATATCTTCTGCTTGCTCAACCAGCGCGCACTGTATTGGTAACGCTATGGAGCAAATTCAGCTCAACAAACAAGACATTGTATTTGCCGGTGGTGGCGAAGAATGCAGCTGGGCAATGTCTTATCTGTTTGATGCGATGGGCGCGCTGTCGTCTAAATACAACGACACGCCTGAAAAAGCATCACGCACTTATGATGCCAACCGTGATGGTTTTGTGATCGCTGGTGGAGCCGGTGTATTGGTCATTGAAGAGCTCGAGCACGCATTAGCCCGTGGCGCGAACATCTACGCTGAACTGGTTGGTTATGGCGCAACCTCCGATGGCCACGACATGGTCGCACCTTCAGGCGAAGGCGCAACTCGCTGCATGCAGCAAGCATTGTCTACCGTAGATGGCCCTATTGATTACATCAACACCCACGGCACCAGTACCCCTGCGGGCGATATCTGTGAGTTAGGTGCAATCAAAAATGTATTTGGCGATGACATCCCTGCGATCAGCGCGACCAAATCGTTATCGGGTCACTCGCTTGGCGGCGCCGGTGTACAGGAATCGATCTACAGCCTATTGATGCAACAAAACAACTTCATCGCGGCTTCTGCCAATGTCGAAGAGCTTGACCCAGGCGCAGATGGCTTTCCTATTATCACCAAACGTAAAGACAACGTTACGCTAAACCGCGTAATGTCTAACAGCTTTGGCTTTGGTGGTACCAATGCCTCACTGGTATTCCAAAGTTATTCAAAGTAACTCGGCGCTCACGACTGGTTCGTAACTAGCTTGTAACTGCAGCACCGATCATTAAACAGCGCTTGTCAGCAATGACCGGCGCTTTTTTTTGCCTAAAATAAACCGGCTGTCAGCGTGATGTCTGTTAAGCGCTGTTATGACCTCTGAAGCCTAACAACCATGTAAAATCTAAAAGAGCCGGCCACGCAAAAGCCAACACGCAGGCAAAAAAATACACGCGACAGCGGATTAATAATTTGGATAGAGGAATAAAAAATAGAAGCTGAACGATGAATAGCGTGAGGCGCTATTCTTGCGGGTGCTGAGAGCATCCAATTGAAGCGGGGATGGTTTTTTGGTGCCCAGAGACGGAATCGAACCATCGACACGAGGATTTTCAATCCTCTGCTCTACCGACTGAGCTATCTGGGCAGCATCAAAAACGAGGCGAAATTAAACCCGAAAACGGGTTTTAAGTCAACCCTTATAACTTTTAATACGTTTTTAGGCGCTTGGTGGAACGTACCCTTGAACCACTTCAACCGCTTCGTTAGCGAAGTACTTATCCATCTCGGCGGCTAAAAACTTTCGGTCTGCGGATTTCGCCATTGTCAGCTGCTTTTCGTTGATTAACATGGTCTGATAATTTTGCCATTCTTGCCACGCTTGAGCCGAAACATGATTAAAAATCTCTTCGCCTTTTGGGCCAGGGTAAGGTGGCTGCTCAAGGCCTGGCTTGTCTTGTTTGTACTTTTTGCAAAAAACCGTTCGTGACATCTCGCTATTCCTATTCAAAGTGCTTTAACAACAATTTCTTAACCGGTGCCGGAAGCCCCGCCTGTTTTGTTGGTTGGTGGTGGTTATACCAGAAGCTTTGTTCGGACTCCATCACATGTGCCGATGCATTTTCGATCAACGCTGCCACTGGGTGTATATTTAACTTAAAATGACTGAAGGTATGGGTGAAAGGCTTACCCTCTTGAACCGCCGATGCCCCTTTGCCAAAGCGCTCTAAACAGTACTGCTCAACCGAGCTTCCAACCGGTAGCTCTGGCAATGACCATAGGCCCGGCCATATTCCCACCGCCGGGCGCTTATCGAGCAAAATATCGCCCTCGGCATTACTTAGCAGTAAAAACTGAATCTCTTTAACCGGTAATACTTTTCGCGGTTTGGGCTGAGGGTACAGTGCAACTTCGTCGAACTGTAGAGCCTCACACTGCTTTGCCAGTGGGCATATTTGGCATTGTGGTTTATGGCGCGTGCAGAGTGTTGCGCCAAGGTCCATCATTGCCTGACTGTAGCGCCCCGATGGCGAAGGCTCGCTGCCGTCAGTAGGTTCCGGCGGAGTGTAATGCTCTGCCATCTCCCATAGCGCCTTAAGCGCCTTGCCGCCACCTGGCCACCCTTCTACGCGATGATAACGGGCCAATACTCGCTTCACATTGCCATCTAAAATAGCCGCTCGCTGATTCATCGAGATCGACAAAATAGCACCTGCGGTTGAGCGCCCTATTCCTGGCAATGCCACTAATTCATCGAGGGTTTCGGGTAGCGCACCTTCATGTTGTTCGACCACATGCTGTGCTGCACGGCGCATATTACGCGCACGATTATAGTAACCAAGACCTGTCCAGTGATGCAGCACTTGGTCTTCCGATGCGCCAGCTAAAGCCTGTAACGTTGGGAACTGCTGGATGAAATTCAGAAAATATGGAATGGCGGTCTCAACACGTGTTTGCTGCAGCATGATTTCCGACAACCAAACTCGATACGGCGAAATATCCTGCTGCCAAGGCAAACTGGTCCGGCCGTGTTCGTGGTGCCACTGTAAGACTGGCTGATAAAACAGTGCAGGCGATTGCAATACTAGTGCCCTTCGAAGAGTTTTTTAAGTCTTTTATTTAAGGTTTTCTTCAATTTATTTTCGACCTTTGCGCCCAGTTGGCGGCTGATTTCGGCGGTTTCTAGTTTACAAATAGTTGCCGGCGACTCATTTAAATTACCCCGGCAGCGTATCGGCCATCGGAAGCTTTGCCACTTTTGGGGTACTTCACATTCATCTAAGCGTTGCTCGCCTTTAACTCTCAAAGCCAGTCGGTAATCAATCTGCTCGCTTGGTATATCCAAAATTCCAGCACCATTGACGCTGAGGCTTTGTAGGTCAACCGTCATATCATCCGTGGTCACTTTGCCTTGGTTCACGACAAAGGTTCCGGCAATTTGCTCAAACTCGCTGTTCTCGCTCCAGCTATGTGCAGGCAGTTTTTCATCTGCTAGTTTTGCGATGCCTTCGCACACTTTACGGGTGAAGTTCACGCCCAAAATTTGCCCGTCGATTATTTCAAATTGACCAGTGCCATCCAGATTTTGCAACAGCGCTTGGCGCGTAAACCCTTGGGTTTGCAGCGCTACGTTCATTCGTGCAGTACCTTCTAGTCGCTCTAGCTCGGTAACCGCATCAAATAAAGGGGGCAGATCCAGCCCCGTTGCTACGGATTCCACCGTGAGCTTTGGTAGTGTACTTTGTGCATCTACTGCCAATTTGAAAATAACTTGGCCGCTATAAAGATCTGCTTTTAACGGGTTTATTCGAATCAGACCATTGCTTGCCGTGGTATTAAGCACAATATTGGATAGCTCAATATTGCTATATTCGAAGGATTCGACACGCAAGTTTCCTGCCCACTTCAACCCCTGTAATAACTCGACCGAAATACCGCGCTCTATGGGCTGTATGTTTACTTCAGCGCTCGGCGGCGTTTGAGGATCGCTAGGGCTCGGCATGTAGTCATCCAGTTTCAAATGATCTAACGCCAGCTCCCAAGACAAAGCACCGCCTAAGGCCGAGTTATCAAAACCAGGATTGTTAAGCTCTGCAAGCTTCAATTGCCCAACCATCGTTGAGGTATCTAGTTTGAGTTTAAAATCGTTCAGCACCCACTGATCTACCGAACCCACAAAATTAGCTTTCATAGCAAGATTCGTCAAGGCTTGCGGGCCAGCAAGCGCCGCAATAGGCTGCCCCAACGCGGCGATAAAATCCTGCGGGTTAAACTGCGCAATGCGCACAGAGCCTTCGTACATCGGGTGAGTGCTTATATTTTTACCCGTCAATTTAAGCACGATGGGTAGCTGCGCTATTTTGAGTGCAAGCGCTTTAATATTGAAGCTATCGGATTTTCTATCAATGGCCAGGTCAGCACTGAGTGTTAACGGAACCGTTTGTGCATTAAACAGCGCACCTGAAATGCCGCCCTGGATCAGTAGCTCTTTAAAATAGAACGCGTAACCACCACGGCTAATACCCATCATACTGTCCAACTGGGCATCCAATACCAGCGAAGGGCCCCTGTGAACAACCTTAAATGCCATGCTGATTGGAAAGGTATTGTCCGAGTTGATATCACGGGCGCGCAGGTATTTCAGCTCAAGATTAAGCTGCTGTGATGTTTGCTGGTCTTTAAAATGAAGCTGGGCGTTTTCAATTTCAATCCGAGCCATTGAAAATCTAAAACCCGAAGTGTTAGGCGGTTTTTTGGCCGCGCCGTTTTGCAAGCTTATATTTGAATCACTGCTCTGGGACCGTTGCGGCTTAACACTAGATGGCACCTCAGGAAATAATGCATTCCAATTGCCATGGCCATTTTCATCGCGAACAAGGTTAAGGGTAAGGCCCTTAAGTACCAACGCGCCAACTTCAAAATCACCGCTGAGTAAGGGCGCTATTTTTAACGAAGCGGATGCCGTAGCGAGTTGCAGTATAGGTTTGGTTTGGCTTGAATTACGGAGGTAAATATCGAGTTGGTTTATATCAAAACCAATCCAAGGGAACAGCGACCAGCTGATATCGCCCTTTATTTGAACGTCGATATTGGTATTGGATTGCGCGGCCTGCTCAATCTCGTCACGATAATCGTTTGGATCAACCAGCAGCGTAAGTAGAACAAAAACAAGCAGTAACGCTGTGAATACCGATATTGGAATCAGTATCCACAATTTTAGATTTTTCATCATGCCTTCACTCGATAACGTTGATTACATTCTTTGTAAATCATTACCGAAGGGTACGCAATTACTGGTGATAAATCGCCGAAAACTCGTGCACCGCTTCAATAAAGGCACCGGCGTTTTCAGGCTTCACTTCGGGGGTAATACCATGGCCAAGGTTAAAAATATGGCCGGTACCACTGCCGTATTTCGACAAAATATTCTTCACTTCTTCGCGGATGCGTTTGGGGCTAGCGTACAACATCGTTGGGTCCATATTGCCCTGTAGCGCTACTTTGCTGCCTACGCGCTTTCGCGCCACATCGATATCGATGGTCCAATCTAGGCCTAAACAGTCTGCGCCAGAATCTGCCATGGTCTCAAGCCATAATCCACCGCCTTTGGTGAATACGATTACTGGAACTTTCTTGCCATCAGCACCGGGTTTGAGTTGCTGGATGATTTTACGCATGTACTGCAGTGAAAACTCTTCGTAGCCGGATGTGGTCAGTAGGCCGCCCCAGGTATCAAAAATCTGAACGGTTTCAGCCCCAGCTTGAATTTGGCCATTCAAATAGGCGGCAACGGTAATGGCTAGTTTTTCCAGCAGCAGGTGCATCGCTTCTGGTTGATCTAACATCAACTGCTTCGCTTTGCGGAAGTCTTTACTGCCGCCGCCTTCAATCATGTAGGTTGCTAAGGTCCAGGGACTTCCGGAAAACCCAATAAGCGGCATACGGCCTGCCAGCTCTTTGTGAATCACGCTTACAGCGTCCATTACGTAGCTTAAGTCATCCAATGGGTCGATCATTGGCAAAGCTTCGATATCAGCCAAATTATTAAGCGGCCGTTTAAATTTTGGCCCTTCACCTTCGGAAAAATATAACCCAAGGCCCATGGCATCTGGAATGGTAAGAATGTCTGAAAACAGAATCGCAGCATCCAAAGGATACCGCTCCAACGGCTGCATGGTCACTTCGCAGGCCAATTGCGGGTTTTTGCACAGGCTCATGAAGTCGCCAGCTTTAGCGCGACTTGCTCGGTATTCTGGCAAATAACGCCCAGCTTGGCGCATCATCCAAACCGGTGTCACATCAACGGGTTCGCGCCGCAAAGCACGAAGAAAACGATCGTTTTTTAATTCAGTATTTGCCATGGGTTAGACTAAACCTTTAGATAATCCATTATTCCGGCCGCAGCGGTACGGCCCTCGTATATAGCTGTGACGACCAAATCTGAACCCCTAACCATATCGCCACCGGCGAATACTTTGGGGTTAGTTGTTTGGAACGCCAGTTCTTCGTTTTCTTGTGCCACTACGCCACCCCAACTGTTGATATCGACATTAAAGTCGCTCAACCAAGGTGCGGGGCTGGGTTGGAAACCAAAGGCAATCAATACCGCATCGGCAGGCAAAATTTCTTCGCTACCGGGGATTGGCTCTGGGCGTTGGCGGCCGTTTTCATCAGGCTCGCCAAGTTGGGTTTCTATTACTTTAACCCCTTCCACTTTTCCGTTGCCAACGATCTCGATTGGCTGACGGTTAAACATAAAGTTCACGCCTTCTTCTTTAGCGTTTTGCACTTCTCGTACTGAACCTGGCATGTTGGCTTCATCGCGACGGTATGCGCAGGTTACGTCCTGTGCACTTTGACGAATAGCCGTTCGGTTGCAATCCATAGCGGTATCGCCGCCACCTAATACAACTACCTTTTTGCCTTTAAGGTCAATAAAGTCAGATTCTTGTTTTTCGAACCCTAGGTTTCGGTTCACGCTAGAAATCAAATACGGCAGTGCATCAAACACGCCGTTAAGGTCTTCACCGGGGAAGCCACCCTTCATATATGTGTAGGTGCCCATGGCTAGGAATACGGCATCGTATTCCTCCATAAGGTCTGCCATGGTGATCTCTTTACCGATTTCTGTTTCTAATCGGAACTCAATACCCATGCCTTCAAATACTTCGCGGCGAAACGACATGACGTTCTTTTCAAGCTTAAACTCTGGAATACCAAAGGTAAGCAATCCGCCAATTTCTGGGTTGCTATCAAACACCACGGCAGATACACCGTTGCGAGCTAAGATATCTGCACAGCCCAAGCCTGCAGGGCCCGCGCCGACAATCGCTACGCGCTTGTCAGTGGGCTTAACTTTTGACATATCCGGGCGCCAGCCCATAGAAAATGCGGTGTCGGTAATGTATTTTTCAACAGAACCAATGGTCACTGCGCCAAAATCATTATTTAAAGTACAAGCGCCTTCGCACAAACGGTCTTGCGGGCATACTCGGCCACAAACCTCTGGCAGGCTGTTGGTTTCGTGGCACAGCTCAGCAGCTTCAATAATTTTGCCTTGGCTGACCAGCTCTAGCCAGTTAGGAATATAGTTGTGAACTGGGCATTTCCACTCACAGTACGGGTTACCGCAATCTAAGCAACGGTGTGATTGGGATTGCGCCTGCTTCTCCGGCAAAATTTCATAAATTTCGACGTATTGCTTTTTTCGGGCGTATGCAGGTTTCTTAGCGGGATCTTCACGCGCTACATCTAGAAACTGAAAATCGTTATTAAGCCGATTCGGCATGTTATAAAAACCTCAAATTTGTGGGCCTGTATTCCAGACTGCGTTGAGTGTCAGCCTGCGACTAACTACCCACATGTTTATTCATTCCATGAACGTGATTGTTCAAGTGTTCCAAGCAGCTATTCTTGTGGCTACAGCCCACCAAGAAGCATAAGCGGGTTCGATGCCTTTGGTTTAACGAGCCAAAAATGCGGCACGTAGTCTTCAAAGCTCTCGAGAATTTGCTGGCCCCATTCGCTGCCTGTTTCATTCACGAAATCGCTGATTACGCCGCGTAAATACGTACGGTGGCCTTCCATAAAGTCATTTCGGATGCGGTCGATATCAACCAACTGATGATTGTAACGATCTACAAACTGATGTTCCATATCCAGCACATAAGCAAAACCACCGGTCATGCCTGCGCCAAAGTTGACGCCGGTTTCACCCAGTACGGTAATTCCCCCGCCGGTCATGTATTCACAACAGTGATCGCCCACCCCTTCGACTACCGCATGCGCGCCGGAGTTTCGTACACCAAAACGCTCACCTGCGCAGCCTGCTGCCAATAGCTTGCCACCGGTTGCGCCATAGAGGCAGGTGTTACCAACAATAGGTGTTTCGTTGCTTTTGAAGCGGCTACCTTTAGGCGGAGCAATAACGAGTTTACCACCAGCCATACCTTTTCCGACGAAATCGTTCGCATCGCCAGACAGGTACATGTGTACACCACCGGCATTCCAAACACCAAAGCTCTGACCCACTATACCGTCTAGTTTAAGTGTAATTGGGTTGTCATTCATTCCATGGTTACCGTGACGGCGGGCTATTTCGCCGGATAAGCGCGCACCAATCGAACGATCGCAGTTGGTCACGTCATAAGAATAGGTGCCGCCACTACTGGCTTCAATAGCCGGTAGTATGTCGCTCACCATCTGTTCTGCCAATAACCCTTTATCAAAGGGCTCGTTACGTGGCTGCTGGCAAAACTGTGGTTTGCCATGTGCAGATTCGTGGCTTTCTAAGATCGGCGAAAGATCGAGGTTTTTCTGCTTATCAGTAAAGCCTTCGGCGATGGTAAGTAGCTCTGTGCGGCCAATTAATTCTTCTAAGCTGGCGACACCTAAGCTGGCCATCCATTCGCGGGTTTCCATTGCGACGAATTTGAAGAAATTCATCACCATTTCAACATCACCAATGAACTGCTCTTCGCGTAGCCCCTCGTGCTGAGTGGCAACACCGGTGGCGCAGTTATTAAGGTGACAAATACGTAGGTATTTGCAGCCCATGGCTATCATCGGGGTAGTGCCAAAACCAAAGCTTTCAGCACCTAAAATAGCGCCTTTGATCACGTCAAGACCGGTCTTCAAACCACCATCGGTTTGTACTCGAACCCGGCCACGTAAATCGTTACTACGCAGTGCTTGGTGTGTTTCGCTTAAACCCAGTTCCCAGGGCGAACCCGCATAGCGAATAGAAGTCAGTGGGCTTGCAGCAGTTCCGCCGTCATAACCAGAAATGGTGATTAAATCTGCATATGCCTTGGTGACGCCCGCCGCGATCGTACCGACTCCTGGCTCTGACACCAGTTTAACCGACACCAACGCTTCCGGATTAACCTGCTTGAGGTCAAAAATGAGCTGCGCCAAGTCTTCAATAGAGTAGATGTCATGATGTGGCGGAGGTGAAATCAGCGTAACACCAGGAACCGAGTAACGTAATTTGGCAATCAGGTCATTAACCTTTCCGCCGGGCAGCTGGCCGCCCTCACCTGGCTTTGCGCCCTGAGCAATTTTGATCTGAATAACTTCAGCATTGACCAAGTAGTGCGGCGTAACGCCAAAACGACCCGAGGCAACTTGTTTGATTTTTGATACTTTTTCGGTGCCGTAGCGGGCGATATCTTCACCGCCCTCACCTGAATTTGAACGACCGCCCAAGCGGTTCATTGCGGTAGCTAGTACTTCGTGTGCTTCTGGCGATAACGCCCCAAGCGACATGCCTGCAGAGTCAAACCGTTTGATAATTGATTCTATCGGCTCGACTTTATCGAGAGAAATAGGCGTGATATCGCTACGTAAATTGAGTAAATCACGAATAGCCGCAACCGGCCGTTGGTTCACTTCATCCGCATAGATGCGGAATTTTGAGAACTCACCAGTCTGCACTGCATCCTGCAAACTGTTTACGACATCGGGGTTAAACGCATGAAACTCACCACCGTGAATCACTTTATGCATGCCGCCCACCGCAAGGGGTTTGCGTTCAATCCAAGCAGTACGTGCTAATTTTTTATGGTCATCTTCAATATTGGTGAAGCTTGCGCCCTGAATTCGGCTGGTGGCACCCACGAAACACAGGTCGACTACGTCTGAATCTAGCCCGACAATTTCAAATAATTGCGCGCCACGATACGATGCCATGGTTGAAATCCCCATTTTCGAGAGAATTTTAAGCAACCCTTTGTTGAGGCCTTTACGATAGTTTTTACGTGCCGAACGTTTGTCGATAAGCAAGGTGCCATCTTCGACCAATGCATCGATCACGTCATAGCTTAAGTATGGGTATACCGCAGTCGCGCCAAAGCCAAACAGCGTGGCAAATTGGTGAGTATCGCGTACCGACCCGGTTTCTACAATGATATTGGTGTCGCAACGCAGTCCTTTTTTGATCAATCGGTGATGAACCGCGCCGGTTGCCAGCAATGCATGAACGGTTAAACGCTCTTGGCTAATGCCTCGGTCACTTAGCACTAACATAGTGTGGCCGTCGCGTGTTGCTTGCTCGGCTTGGTCACAAATGCTTTCAATCGCACCTTTTAAAGTGAACTCGCTGCCGTAGTTCAATTCAATGCTCTTCATTGAAAATTCAGGTCGATCTAGGTTTTTAAGGCGCGTAAATTTAGCCGTAGAAAGCACCGGAGAGGTCAGAACAATACGCTTAGCGATATCCGGAACTTCATTAAAAAGGTTCATTTCGCGGCCAAGGTTTGTCTCTAAAGACATCACCACACCTTCACGCAAGGAGTCGATTGGCGGGTTAGTAACCTGAGCAAATTGCTGCCTAAAATAATCGTATAGCGGCCTTACTTGTTTCGACAGCACAGCCATGGGTACGTCATCACCCATAGAGCCTGTCACTTCTTGGCCGGTTTCTGCCAATACTCTGAGCACTAAGTCGCGCTCTTCAAGCGAAACTTGAAACAGCTTCATGCTGGCTTTTTGCAATGCAGCATCAACCGCCGGTACATCTTCCACTACGGTTTCCGTGAGGGACGATTCAATATGTACCAAATTCGCTTTCAACCACCGTTTATACGGGTGTGCTGATTTCAGCAATTGGTTGATATCTTCGGTGTGCAGCACTTTTCCGGCATGAATATCGACCGATAGTATCTCGCCTGGGCCTAATCGGCCTTTGGCAACCACCTCTTCGGGTTTGTAATCGTTCACACCAATTTCAGAAGCCACGGTTATGCAGCCATCGTCGGTGATCACCCAGCGAGCGGGGCGAAGTCCGTTGCGATCAAGCACACAGACGGCATGGTCGCCATCGGTCATGACGACACCGGCAGGGCCATCCCAGGCTTCCATTTGTAACGCATTAAATTCGTAGAATGCTCTTAGCTCTGGGTCAATGCTTTCATCGTTTTGCCATGCCGGTGGCACTAGCATTCGCACGGCTCGGTACAAATCTACGCCGCCTGCCAGCAAAAATTCCAGCATGTTATCCATTGAAGAAGAATCTGAACCGGTCTGGTTTACCAATGGGGTGATTTGGTCAAGGTTCGGTAGTAATTCTGAGCTGAGCTTTGCGGTACGCGCAACAGACCAGTTTCGGTTACCTTGAATGGTGTTAATTTCGCCGTTGTGGGCCAGCAATCTAAATGGCTGGGCTAGAGGCCAACGTGGCTGAGTATTGGTAGAAAAGCGCTGGTGAAACGTAACAATGGCCGTTTCCATTCGTGTATCTTTTAAGTCTAAATAGAACTCCGGCAAGTCTGCCGGCATCACGAGTCCTTTGTAACACAGCACATTGGAAGAGAGACTCGGGATATAAAAATCTTCGTCATCAGCCAATACTAATTCGGCTTTACGCCCAGCGACAAACAATTTGACGTTGAGTATGTGCTCAACCAGATTGTCGCCGTCGATGAATACTTGCTCAATGTTTGGCACGCTAGCTCGCGCGATTTCGCCACAAGGTGCCGTATCTACCGGCACGCTACGCCAACCCATCACCTTTAATCCTTGGGCAACAAATTCGGCTTCAAGGCAGGTTCGGGCATGTTGGGCTTTTTCTGAATCTTGACTCAGAAAAACCATACCAACGCCGTACAGCTCTCCCAATGGTTTTTCGAACAGGCCGTCGGTCACGGCTCTTAAGAACGAATCGGGTTTGCGCATCAATAGACCGCAACCGTCACCGGTTTTACCGTCTGCCGCAATACCACCACGGTGCGTCATACAGGCCAATGAACGTATAGCAGTATCAACTAATTTATGGCTTGGCTTGCCTTCAATATGGGCGATTAAACCAAAACCACAATTATCCCTGAATTCATCAGGGTGATATAAACCGTTAGAGGGCTGCTGCATGATGTGCAAACTTTCCTTTCAAATCAAAAAGATAGGTCTAAGAAACTCAAACGAGCAAGTTTTTAGGACGCAAAAATGGAGGGCTATTCTACACGGCTATGCAATCTTGCTCAAATGACGGCCAATTCCTGCAAAAAATTGAAACTTTCCGGCCTCATTTGACGCTATATGACGCGGTGATCCGTTACTGAGTTTGATGCTGACGAATGCTGGACTGAATGGCTTCCAACTTACGCGACCATGGTTTCATACGCTTCAAAGCTTTTGGAAGACGATTAACTCCGTTAGCAGCACTCGTAGAATTCACATAGACCCCTGCAACCACCATGTACCAGGGTTTTCCTTTGTGCTGCCCTTTATAGTAGCGGAGCTCGGAAATACCGGCGTATTTTTGGAGAAAAACACGTGCTTTATTGGCGTCATGCGTACCAAATAATTGCAGTGTGTACTGAGCTGGCGACAGAGCTAATAATTGCTTTTCGTACTGATCTAGTTGCGTTAATACTCGTTTTACGGTTTTTTTGGCTGGCTTTGGCGCTACTGCCATCGGTTTAACCTGAACTACTGGCACTACCGGTACTACAGCGACCGGCGGTTTCTTATGCTGCACAGGTTTCGCAACATCGACTTTAGCTACTTTCAAAGGTGCGGCCTCAACAGATGGCACAACGCTTTCGGCGCTAGAATTACGATTTGTATTTTTGCTACTAGCTGATGATGGGGCGCTAGGCACCGCGAGTTTATCGCTTGATTGAGTAGCCAATTCATCAAAATCGCCAACTAATTTGGGAACCTCAAGCTCAACCAATATTGGCGGCATATTTTCTTGCCCGGCCTCTTGTTGCGCAAGTAATAGCGCAAAGATAGAAACCACAATCACGATAGATAACACCATTAAATGAGCGCGGGGAAAACCGAAGACTGTTTTCTCGTTCATTGCAGCTAGAAACAGTCTGAAAAAATTCGCAGATTGCCGCCCTTTAACGCGCACTTGCTGGGCAGCTTGATCAAGCTGCACTTGAAACGACGAAGGCTGCGCTACAGCAGGAGTCTGGCTATTGCCTAGGACACTTTCTTCGCTTGACTCGAAGGCAGATTCCATTTGAAATTCAAACAGTGATGGCAGTGCGCCTAATGCAGGCTCTACAACCATTTCTGTAGAATCGTATATCAATACAAACTGAAACGGCTGCAGGGTTTCGTGAGGTTCAGAGCGTTTTTGAATTTGAACTAGCGTTGAAGGGTCGAGGAATTGCGCCTGCGTAATAAAGACCACTGACTTCGCTGTACGTAATGCGCTGCGTTGAAATTCAAGCAAGGACCCCGTCAACATATGAAGATCAGAACGCTGGTAATCTATACCGAACCCCAGCGCTATCATCGACAACATTTCGATATCGTTGGTTGGGCCGGATAATTCGATTGAGCAAAGATCTAGCTGATCCTCAACACAACGAAATTCGAATTCGCTCAACCAAGCTGATTTGGCGGAGGAATCTGGCCCGTTAACCACCAAAACAGCGTCACCATAATGGACCAAATGCAGCGCTTGCTGCAGCTGCGCATCTTGGTCGATATGATCTGAAGAATATTCCATATGTTATATCGATAAATTGAGTTCGCTAGTGGCCCAGTTTATACCGCAGAGAGTGTTTCATTGAGTAAATTTTGATCGATATCTCCAGATACATGAGCATCTCCAAGGGATTTAAGCAGCACGAGCCGCAGGGTACCGTCTATTACTTTTTTGTCTAAAACCATTTTTTGTATGAAGTCTTCTGGGCTCATATCAGATGGGGCATTCACCGGCAGATTACACTTCTCGAACAGCTTAGTTATGCGTTCGACATCGGCCCGCGCAAGCCATCCCATTCTACGTGATAAATCCGCAGCCATGATTGTTCCGGCAGACACGGCTTCGCCATGCAGCCAGCTCCCATACCCTTGGCACGCTTCAATGGCGTGACCAAACGTATGCCCTAAATTCAGTGTTGCTCGAACACCGGATTCGCGCTCATCTTGTTCAACCACTTCGGCTTTGTGCTTACACGACCGGTAAATCGCCTCGATCAGGTAATCGCTGTCGCAAGCTAGCAGTTGCGAAATATTACTTTCAAGCCAAGCAAAAAACTCAAGATCACGGATTAATCCGTATTTAATTACCTCGGCCAAACCTGCGGAAAGCTGATTAGCCGGAAGAGTTTTGAGGGTATCAATATCGATGATCACCGCCTTTGGCTGATGAAAAGCACCGATCATATTTTTGCCTAACGCATGGTTTACGCCGGTTTTTCCACCCACTGAAGAATCAACCTGTGAAAGCAACGTTGTAGGTACCTGTATAAAAGCCACGCCACGCTGATAACAAGCCGCGGCAAAACCGGTCATATCACCAATGACTCCACCACCCAGAGCTATTAACGTGGTGGTACGATTATGGCCTTCTTCTAGCAGCTTATTAAAAACCGATTCAACGGTCTCGATGGTCTTATATTGCTCACCGTCGGGTAATACCAATGTCGAAACAGAAAATTCGCTGAGTGCTTCGCAAAGCTGCTGCAGATATAGCGGAGCAATCAATTGGTTGGTGACGATGAGTATTTGCCGCCCTTTAATGTGCGGGCGATATAAATCAGATCTATCCAGAATATCTTGGCCAATATAAATTGGATAGGATCGCTCGTTAAGATCCACATTCAGTTGTTTCATTCGTGTTAAACGCCCTACAGGGAAATTATATTGAAATAGCTAGCTCTATGGCGATTCTTTTCGACGTAATAAGTAAAAGCACAGATCGAAAATACAGAGCAGCGTCATGACCTAAAAGGTAAGGTCATATCTGAAAATGTATTGTAACTTAGCCAAGTTGAAGATGGCATCAACTGCAGGAGGGAATGGCAAAAATCGCGTGGGCGTTAATTTAATATATATTTGTTGACAGGAAGGAAAGGTACTGAGAATAAATCTGGTTATGATGAAATCAATTGATTAGCGCTTAGCTCAACCACGATTTGGTCGGTCACGGCTCTTGCTGTTTTATAGTCAGTATTGATCACAAAATCAGCTACTTCGCAGTACAATGGATCACGCTCAAGAAATAGTGTTTCGAGCACAGCTCGAGGGTCGTCGGTCTGTAAAAGTGGGCGGTTTCGATCCTTAGCCGTCCGAGCAGTTTGTTGATCTACCGAGAGTTTCAGGTAAATTACACTGCCACGAACCCTCAGTTTCTCGCGATTCTCAGGTTTTAATATCGCCCCACCACCGGTTGCCAAGACAATACCTGATCGGTTCGTCAGCTCATCCAGAACATCTTGTTCACGCCGGCGAAACCCTTCTTCGCCTTCTACATCGAAAATCCACGGGATATCAGCTCCCGTCCGGCTTTCGATTTCATGATCTGAATCTTTAAACTCCAAACCTAACCGTTTCGCTAGCATACGCCCAATGGTGCTTTTACCAGCACCCATAGGCCCAACAAGAAATATACGCTCCTTCATAACCACCTTAAAAAGTACGTTTTTGTAATTTTATTTCTAGTCGACTATACGGGGCGTAATAAATATCAACAGCTCTGTCTTCTGTGTTCGAGTAGAGGTCTTCTTAAAAAATGCACCAAGGTATGGAATGTCGCCAAGAAATGGTGTTTTTGTTTCAGTCTGAACATCCTCGGTTCGAAACACACCGCCTAACACCACAGTTTCTCCATTTTTGACCAGCACTTGTGTCGTTATTTCGTTCGTATCAATTGTTGGCACGCCGCCGCTAGTCAATGCACCTACTGAATCCTGACTTACGATTAGGTCCATAATAATATGATCGTCAGGCGTTATTTGAGGGGTAACATCAAGGGCTAAAACCGCCGCTTTGAACGAGGTAGAAGTTGCACCGCTAGAAGAGGCTTCCTGATATGGGATTTCTGTACCCGATTCAATTCGCGCTTTTTGCCGATCTGCCGTAAGTATCTTCGGTTGAGATACAACCTCACCATTGCCGGAGTCCTCTAGAGCTGAAAGTTCCAAAGCTAAGGTGTTTATACCTCGTGTTAACCCTAATCTAAATGTGCTTTGACTGCCCTTATCAACACCGAGATCAACAATCAACCCGCTAGCTGCATTACCGCCAGCGGTATACGCGTTATTTCCTGAGGCACCAGCATAATTCCCGCCCCATTTGATCCCAAGATCCTTACTGTAATCAGCGTTTGCTACAACAATCCGCGCTTCGATGGATACCTGTCGGACCGGTATATCAAGCTCTTTCAGTAGGTCTCGTACTTCCGCCAATTTTTGAGCAATATCCTGAATAATTAAAATATTGGTTCGAGTATCCACCGAAGCAGTGCCTCGGCTAGATAGCACTCCCTTTTTCCCAATCAGCAAAGGCAGAATATTGCTAGCTTTCGCATAGCGAACGCTAATGAACTCTGTATAAAGAGGTGCTAGCTCCTTAACCTGCTTCAAAGTTTGCAGTTCTAGCTTCTCTCTCGCCGCTATCTCAGCAGCTGGAGCAACCATCAATACATTTCCGTTTTGGCGCTTATCAAGACCTTTAGTTTTTAGAATCAAATCTAACGCTTGATCCCATGGCGTGTTTTTGAGCCTAAGTGTAATTCGCCCAGAGACGGTATCACTCGCAACCAAATTTAAATCGGTAAAATCAGCGATCAACTGCAGCACAGACCGCACTTCAATATCTTGAAAGTTTAGTGACAACTTCTCGCCAACATAAATCAACTGGCCAATCCGTCGGGTTTTCACTTCATCTTCCGCTACAGGCGTAACGGTTAACGTGAATATATTATCCACTTGATACGCCAGATATTGGAATTCCCCTTTCGGTTGAACTCTAATGACAGGTCGGCCGTTCTCGACCGTCGCATCCAATGACACTACCGGCGTTGCGAAGTCCGTCACATCTAGCTTACGGCGTAAACGTTCTGGCAACTGTGCACCTGAAAACCGAATGAGAATATTACTACCTTCCTCCTGAACATCTACATTGACGTTAGAGTCAGATAAACGAACAATAATTTTCCCTCCTCCCGTGTCATCACGCCGGAAATCAATATCTTCCATGCTCGCCAATCCGCCATTCGCAGTTGGCGTGGTTGACGAATTTTGAACCGTATTAGCGCTGCCGGCATTGCCAGCTCCGCCCACTACAACATATAAGTGATTTCCTTCTATGCGCGTTGAATACTGATCTAACCGATCCAAACTAATAATTACACGAGTTCGGTTCTTCGCTTCAAGCACTGTAACGCTTCGAGCATTTGCGAAATTAAGCTTATGATTTTTTTTGGTTAAATCACTTGATACTCCAACCAAATCGAGCGCGATTCTAGCGGGTTTTTCAATGGTATACCCTTTCGGCTCAGGAGGCACTGCGTCAAATGTAAGATGTATTTCAAACAGATCGTTTGGCAGAGATGAAAACTCGATATTTTTAACTGCAGTGTTGGCTGCCTCAGCTGCCGACACTGTGACAAAGATCAACAGCAACACTTTGATCATGCCTTTTATCTGATACATTAACCGCATACCTTTATAACCTGTGCAATTCATTTTATGTCCATTGATATTTAATTGCTCACTCATCCACAGCAAGACGTTGCGGCCGTTCAAGCCACCCACCTTGCCCATCAGGAACGATCTCTACGATATCCACATAACCGTCATGAGTCTTGGTCACTTTACCATGGTTACGCCCCAGGTAGTTACCATCGGTTATTGTATATATTCCGCCTTCGCTATCGTTAATTAGGGCCCAAACATTGGAGTTTTTTTCAATACTTCCGACCATCCGTAGCGCGGCCAAATTAAATCTTTCCAAATACTCTTTGGAACGATTCAAATCCGGCGAGATCGACAAATCGATTTGTGTCGATCTCTTTGAACTTTCATCAAATTCAATCGCTTGCGAGAAGGGATCTCGCAAGCGAGCAGCTTTGTATGAAAACGATTCATATGATTGAAACGGTGGTAAAGGGGCTATTGCGGTCCGCGGCTTATTGTTGACCTTTTCCATAAATTCGCTCAAATCTAGAGTGCTGTCGTCAGCAGAACACCCTGCCAAGACTAACAGCGCCAAAAACGAAGACCCAATTGAACGAACTTTCGATACTAAATACATCATTTATTCGCCCGCCCGTTCTTTGTATCGATAAGTCTTTGCTGTAATGGAAAGATTCAGCACTCCAGCCGTCGCTGCACTAATTTTGAAGTCATGCAATGTCACAATTCGAGGAAGATTTGCCACGCCACTCACAAAGCTACCGATATCATGGTAAGGCCCGCTCGCCTGAATACGAATAGGTAATTCAACATAAAATTCTTGGACGTTTTCTGACTCTAAACGAATACTCTGAAAATCAAGACCTGAACTACTACCTGCACGAGTGATATCCTCTAACAATCCGGGAACCTCTGTATCTTTAGGTAATTGTTCTAGTAGCGCGCCAAAAGACGCCTCCATCTCAGTCATCTGCACTTTATATGCTTCAAGGTTTGATGCTTTACGCGCCTTTGTTTCATAGCTTTTTTTGAGCGTAAGCTCCTTTTTCTGAAGTGTACCGTACTGATTTTGCAGATCCTGATAGTAAAACCAATAACCCCCAGCCAGCACCAACGAAAACAGCAAACAGCCTGCAATAATTTTAATCGGGGCAGGCCAAATACCTACATTGTTGATATCGAGATCATTGATATCAAACTCACGCAGTTTTTCAGTAATATTTGTTAAGTCTATAGTAGCCATTTGATTTTCAGCCAACCCTTATTTAGTTTCGCGAGCGGTTAATTTCACAGTCAGCGCGAATTCACTCGCCTGCGCTCCATACGTTGGATTTGCTTTCACAGAACTCAAATTCGGGCCAGAAAACCAATCGGAGCGATCCAATTGGCGCATCAAATCAGATACACGGTTGTTTGATTTAGCTAACCCTTTTATAGAGAGCAATCCTGATTTATAAGTAACGCTTGTATAATGCACGCCGTCAGGAAGGGTACGGACCAGCTCATCAAACAACCTCACGATAACAGGCCGGTTACCCTGTAGCGATTGAATTACACCCATTCGCTCGATTAGTTCTTCACGCTTCTGTTCAAGCTGATTAATCTCAAAGTTTTGTTGGTCTAATTTCTTAATTTCTTTGACCAAGTAGCTGTTTCTTCCAGTTTGACGCTCAATATCAACACCCATTGAACGGCCAGCGAGAAATACAATTCCCGCGGCGATGATCACTACTCCAACCAAAACTGTAAAAAATTCTTTTTTCTTCTCTTCACGAAGTTCTTCGCGCCATGGCAGTAAATTAATCTGTGACATTAACCAAAACTCCGCAATGCTAGCCCACACGCGATCATCATTGATGGCGCATCGTTCGCTAAGCTTATGGCATTCACTTTAGGGGCCAAAGACATCTCTCCAAAAGGATTTGCAACCAGCGCTGGTGTGCTCAATTGAGTTTGGACAAGCTCCGACAAACCCTCTATCGAGGCAGTACCTCCAGCTAAAACAATGTATTCAACATTACTGTATTGACTCGATGAGTAGAAAAATTGTAACGAGCGACTCACCTGCTGTACAACAGCCTCTTTAAATGGCTCCAATACTTCAACTTCATACTCTTCAGGCAATCCACCTTGTTTTTTGCCTAAACCGGCCTCTTCAAAAGATAACCCGTAACGCCGTTGAATTTCTTCTGTTAACTGCTTACCACCAAACAATTGTTCGCGTGTGTATATGATTTTACCATCTACCAATACGCTTAGTGTCGTCATGCTCGCGCCGATATCGACAATAGCAACCACATTAACGTCTTGGTCAATTTGGCCAGCGATCAAAGAAAATGCTCTTTCCATCGCATAAGCTTCGACATCTACGACCTTCGCTTCCAAACCAGCGGCCTCTAAAACCTCCTGTCGAATTTCGACATTTTCTCTGCGGCAAGCTGCCAACAAAATTCGATTTTGCTCTGATCTTCTTCTGACGGACCAATGATTTCAAAATCAATCGCCACCTCATCAAGCGGGTAAGGAATGTACTGGTCAGCCTCGATCGAAATTTGATCTTCAATCTCGTGATCCTTTAGAGAAGCACTCATTTCGATTGTTTTCGTAATAACTGCCGAGCCCGATACCGCAATCGCCACTTGTTTTAACTTAGTTTTTGCACGCTCCACAACTCGTTTAATCGAATCGCCAACCTCATCGGCTTCCACGATATTCTTTTCGATAATTGAGTTTGCCGACAGCGGCTCTACTGAATAGCTTTCGACTCGGTAACGATCTCCGGTTCGACTCAGCTCCAGCAATTTCACCGATGTCGAACTGAGATCTAACCCAATCAGATTCTTTTGCTTTTTCCCAAACAGTTGCAGCACGACTTGTTAACCTTTTATAGACACGATTTTTGGCACTAATCCTCTAATTAAATATCAAGACCTCCATTTGCGCAAACGCTTCAAACAAATAATTTACTTACCATGCTGCTATAATCAATAAGATCATTTTACATACAGTCCTCAGCCCTCCCACGTACTTAAATCATATGATTGGCAATACCAAAAACAAATTTCTGTCACTACTCTTGTGCTCATTTTGTGCGTCAGTGCTGATTTTTTCAGGGCTTTTTGTCTATTTTCAGCCGCGCCTCCCAAATATTCAAACGCTCAAGCAAATCAAGTTACAAACGCCGCTTTTAATCTATTCAAATGATGGAAAGCTCATTGGTGAATTCGGTGAAAAAAGGCGGACACCCATAAGCCACGACGAAATTCCAAACACCTTTATCAAAGCTATATTGGCAGCAGAAGACAGCCGCTTTATGCAGCATTTTGGCATTGATCCGATTGGCATTAGCCGCGCAATCATGCAGCTCATTCAAACTGGCCAAATGCAAACTGGCGGTAGCACCATCACCATGCAAGTCGCTCGAAACTACTTCTTAAGCAGGGAAAAGACCTTCACTCGTAAATTCAACGAGATCCTTCTCGCTGTTCAAATTGAGCAACAACTATCCAAGCCAGAAATTCTAGAACTCTACATCAACAAGATTTATCTTGGGCATCGCTCCTATGGAATCGAAGCAGCGGCGCAGGTATATTACGGCAAATCGATCAACGAGCTCGATACAGCGCAACTTGCAATGATTGCCGGCCTGCCTAAAGCCCCCTCCTCATACAATCCCATTTCAAATCCATCAAGAGCGCTTATTCGTCGGAATTGGATTCTTAACCGGATGAAAAACCTCGGGTATATCGACGCCAAGATATTTGAGCAATCGGTAAAAACACCTGTCACCGCACGTTATCACGGCCCCAAAACAGAACTACACGCACCTCACGTAGCCGAAATGATCCGCCGAGAGATGATTCGCCGATACGGATTAAACGCATATTCCGACGGATACAAGGTGTACAGCACCATTAACAGTCATCACCAGTTTGCTGCACACCAAGCCACTTTGAATGGAATAGAAAGTTATCACCGCCGGCACGGATACCTAAGCACCGGCGAACAAGTTCCGAAATTTGCGCTACACCGGCCCTCAAAACTGGTAGCTATTCTCCGAAAAAGACCACGCTTTGACGGGCTCGAAGCAGCTGTTGTGCTAAGTCTTGGGCCAACCTCAGCGGCTTGTCTGCTAAAAAACGGTGATGAAATCAAGATTCAATGGGACGGACTAAAATGGGCGCGACCATTTATCACTACCAACAAAAAAGGGCCTAAGCCCACCACCAGTAGTGAAATCCTTTCCATCGGCGAACTGATATACGTTAGAAAACAAGCAAACAAAGATTGGGCGCTCAGCCAAGAACCCATCGTTCAAAGCGCATTGATTTCAATGAACCCCAATACCGGCGCCATCGAAGCGCTGGTCGGCGGCATAAACTACCGCCATAGTCATTTTAACCGGGCAACTCAAGCTACCCGCCAACCGGGATCCAACTTCAAGCCATTCATTTATGCGTCGGCGCTGACGAACGGGTTCACAGCTGCCAGCTTGCTCAATGACGCACCGCTGGTATTCGATGACAGCAATCTCGAAGATAGTTGGCGGCCTCAAAACTCTAGCGGTAAATTTGGCGGGCCAACCCGCTTACGCCAGGCGTTATACCGCTCAAAAAATCTTGTATCGATTCGCCTGCTCAAAGCACTCACGCCAAAAAAAGCGATCAATTACGTCGAACGTTTTGGCTTCAATACCCAATCGATGCCTAAAGATCTGTCGCTTGCACTTGGCAGCGCTGCGTTAACCCCACTCGATATCGCAACCGGCTACAGTGTATTTGCAAATGGCGGCTACAAAGTCAGCCCTTATGTCATCGATGAAATTCGTGACCGAGATCAACGTACGGTCTATCGCCCCAAACCCAAAATCGTCTGCCCGTCATGCGCTCTAACCGCTGATGCACAAACAAGCAACGCTAACACTAAACCACCGCAAATCGTTCCGGTTATGGCCCCGCGCGTCGTCGATGAACGCACAGCGTACTTGATAAACTCGATGCTAAGAGATGTTATTCGCCGAGGCACCGGCACTAAAGCTCGCATACTCAACAGAAACGATTTAGCCGGTAAAACCGGCACAACCAACGACCAGTTTGATGCCTGGTTCTCTGGCTTTAATGGCAATCTAGTCACCACTGTTTGGGTAGGCTTTGACCAACCTCGAACCCTTGGGGCAAGGGAATACGGCAGCAAAACCGCCCTCCCAATCTGGATAGATTTCATGCGCGCGGCACTCGATGGCCAACCCGAGATCATGATGGCGCAACCTGATGAAATGGTAGTCGTACGAATAGACCCAACCACCGGTAAACGCGCAACCGCAGGCCAAGAAAATGCTATTTTGGAACTATTCAAAACCGAAAATGCCCCGAAGGAGATTCTTGCTGAGCCTGGCGACTCGTCAGAGGGCCTCCAAGAATCAAGCCCCGAAACCGTAGAGCAGCTGTTCTAGCGCTACAAATAGGTTAGAATGGCCCTTATACGTATTATTGAAAACACAGAGGTAGATTTATGGACATTATGCAGACCATCAAAGAGCAAATTGAAGGCAACACCATCATTTTGTATATGAAAGGTTCACCAGAAGCACCTCAGTGCGGATTTTCATCCAAATCATCTCAGGTACTCATGGCATGCGGTCAAAAATTTGCCTATGTCGATATCCTGTCCAATCCTGAAATTCGTTCAAACCTGCCAAAATATGGCAACTGGCCTACATTCCCGCAGCTGTACGTAGCTGGAGAGCTTGTCGGCGGATGTGATATCTTGGTCGAAATGTACGAAAGCGGTGAACTTAAGACGCTAGTTACTGATGCGATGGAAGCACCTAGCAGCTAATCACAAAAAAGTAGTACGCCAATCCGCCAACCATAGCTGCCTGCGTCCGCAGTCAGCGCGTTATAAGGTTTGGCGGTATAGCTCTTTCTAATACCATCTATTTAGACCATCTACGTTAAGACATACAGCCGCGTTATTTCAGCGTACGCCTTACTGGTCTCACCTTAGCCTTTCGAACCCTGTTATCTACCACCTGCAGTATTTCAAACAAATACCCGCCGGTTTCCATACATATGTTGGCGCTTGGTATCGCTTGAAAGTGTTCGATAATTAGACCATTTAACGTCTTCGGGCCTTCTAGCGGCAGATCCCAGTCAAGAATTCGGTTAATCTCGCGAAGCGCTGCCGTACCGTCTATCAAGTAATAACCTTGCTCATCCGCCACCAATTGTTGGCTATTGGTATCGGCAAAGTTAGTCGTGAACTCCCCGACAATTTCTTCGAGAATATCTTCTAAGGTAACAATACCCAGAACATCACCGTATTCATCCACAACGATACCAATACGGCGTTTTTCATGCTGAAAATTGAATAGCTGGGTATGGAGCGGCGTACCTTCCGGGATAAAATAGGGCTCTCTAGCCACTTCTCCCAAGGTTTCGTGAGTTAAATCGTCTTGCAACAGAAACCGTGCGGTATTACGCAGGTGTAAAATCCCGATAATATTATTAATGTCCCCGCGAAAAATGGGCAACCGGGTATGTACTGATGTGCGTAGTTGGTCAACGATAAAGCTCAAATCATCGTCTAAATCTACACCCACGACCTCGTTTCGCGGGATCATAATATCTTCAACGCTGTGCTTCTCTAGATCAAGAATACGCAGCAGCATCTTTTGCCTGCGAGGTGGAATCAACGAACCCGACTCATGCACCAAAGAGCGTAATTCATCCGCACTTAGGTGATCGTCTGTAGCATCGGTCACGTCTACGCCAAAAAGCTTCAGTAAGTTATTGGTGATGAAATTTACAGTCGCGACAACGGGCGTCAGTACTATCATCAATGGCGTCAGCAAAAATGAAGCGGGGAATGCAATCCGCTCAGGATGCAGCGCAGCAACGGTTTTAGGGGTTACTTCAGCGAAAATAAGTAATACCAGCGTGAGAGAGATAGTCGCGACACTGGCTGCCAAAGCGATGTGATCCGAACCCATCAGCTGAATAGCCAGTAACGTGGCTAGCGATGCGGCAAGATTATTCGCGAAATTATTACCCACTAATATCAGGCCAATAAGCCGATCAGGCCGTTGCAATAGCTTCAGCACACGCTTCGCGCTTGGGTTATTCAGCGACGCCAAATGCTTAAGCCGATACCGGTTGAGCGCCATCATGGCGGTTTCAGAGCCGGAAAAAAATCCGGATACCACCACCAAAATCAACAATACAACAATCAAAAATGACGGTGGTAGGTTTTCCACAGAGAAGACAGAACCTTATTATGTAATGGTGACTAGCGAAAACCGCTAATCACAGGACGATTTCGACCACGAGTTTGCTGCCAAGAAAGGCGACCATCAGGATAGAAAAACCCACCCAAGTCCACCGAATGGCGACTACACCACGCCAACCTAACTGGTGGCGGCCCCAAAGTAATATCATGAATACCACCCATGAGATCAGTGTCAGTACCGTTTTATGCACCACGTGCTGAGCAAACATATCGTCTAAATATAGGTAACCGCTGATAATCGCACCGGATAACAGCACAACGCCCATCCAGATCATCACAAATAGCAGTGATTCCATTTTCTCGATCGGTGGTAATGTTGAAATAACACCACCAAGGTGACGCTGCTTAAGCTGCCTATTTTGAAACGCTAACAGCAACGCCTGTACCGCAGCCAGCGACAGCACCGAATATGCTAAAATAGAAACCAAAATATGAAGCGCGATACCGGTATCGATCAATTGTCGCGGTTGGTATGCCTCGTTTGGCAGCATCGCCAGTACAATCGACAGTACTGCCACGGGTGCAGCCAAAATCAGCAAATTTTCAAGCTGAGCGTAAACAGACCCTAGCAGCACCAGAATAACGACCTGCCAACTGATTAAAGAAAATATATTGTACAACCCCAGGTGAACACCTTCGGCGATGAAAACTTGACGATACAACCACACGCTGTGCAGTAAAACCGCGCCGATACACAGACCCCAAACTCTATACTTATGATTTTGCTCTTTTCCACGCAGATCTAGGCCTTGGAACAAAACGCCCAAAACATAGAAGAAACCTGCACCAGCACCGAAGTAAAAAGCTGTCATCGATAAGTTTTATTTAGAATTAAATAGGCCCGAGTTCTCTGGAATGCAAAACCAGACTGGGTTGCGTATTCGGGATTGGTTATAATCCCCTCTTTGCTTAACTGAAACAAGCGGATATTCCACCATGTTCGACAATCTTAGCGGCCGCCTTACGTCAACGCTTAAAAGTATAACCGGCCAAGCCCGATTAGCCGAAGACAATATTCAAGCGACCCTGCGCGAAGTACGTATGGCCCTGCTAGAGGCCGACGTTGCCCTGCCTGTCGTCAAAGATTTTGTCGAACGGGTAAAACAACGCGCCATTGGCGCGGAGGTGATGAACAGCCTCAGCCCAGGCCAGGCTTTCCTAAAGATCGTCGAAGCCGAGCTGGTTCACACCATGGGGGATGCCTGCGAAACCCTCAACCTTTCGGCTCAACCACCCGCCGTCATTTTAATGGCCGGCCTACAGGGTGCGGGTAAAACCACCACGGTAGCCAAACTTGCGCACTTACTTAAAACCCGCGACAAGAAAAAGGTCATGGTCGTCAGCGCAGACGTCTATCGTCCTGCTGCTATCAAACAATTAGAACGACTAGCCAGCGAAGTCGGGGCCGAATTCTTCCCCAGCAGTAGTGACCAAAAGCCCATTGATATTGCCAACAGCGCGTTAGAGCAAGCACGCAAAAACTTTGCCGACGTTCTGATCATCGATACCGCCGGCCGGCTGCACATCGATGCTGAAATGATGGGTGAAATCACCGATCTACACAGCGCCATTAAACCGGTAGAAACACTGTTTGTCGTCGACTCCATGACTGGCCAAGATGCCGCCAACACGGCCAAAGCGTTTAATGAAGCGCTACCGCTGACGGGTGTAGTACTGACCAAAGCCGACGGTGATGCCAGAGGCGGCGCGGCCCTTTCTGTACGCCAAATTACTGGCAAGCCGATTAAATTCATCGGTATGGGCGAGAAAATTGACGCGCTCGAACCCTTTCACCCCGATCGAATTGCATCGCGTATTCTTGGCATGGGCGACGTTCTGTCGCTGATTGAAGAAGCCGAACGCACCATCGACAAAAAGAAGGCTGAAAAACTTACCAAGAAACTCAAAAAAGGTAAGAAGTTTGACCTAAACGACCTACGCGATCAGCTTGAACAGATGCAAAACATGGGTGGTATTGGTGGTCTACTCGAAAAAATGCCAGGCATGGGAGGCATGAAAGATGCCATTGAACAGGACTCTGCCAAAAAGAACTTTGTTCAGATGTCTGCGTTGATCAACTCGATGACACCCAAAGAACGGCGCTTTCCCGACAGCATCAACCCCTCTCGTAAAAGGCGTATTACCTCGGGATCAGGCACTCAGGTTCAAGATCTTAACCGCCTGCTAAAACAACATAAACAGATGCAAAAAATGATGAAGAAGATGAACAAAAAAGGTGCCATGGACAACATGATGAAGCAGATGGGCAGCATGGGTGGCGGCGGCGGAATACCACGCTTCTAGCGTCATTAGAGCAGGTTCAGCGCTGAACCTGCTGTTTTAGCATCAGACTATCGATGAGTTTCGTCGAACACACCTGCTCAGCAACCCTCGCAAAGGCAATAACCCCGCAGGACATAACCTCAAAAAAATACAACCTTGCAAGATATAAGTCACTCGGTACCGCCATCCCTCTGCACCTAATGACGTCGCGCTTTTTAACAGACAGCCTCGCGAATATACAAGATGCCTGCTGGCTTGCTGATCACCTTATCAACAAGCCAAATACCTAGCGTAAAACCACTGTTAAAATTAAACCGCCACCTGCTTTTTAACCGGTGGTTTGATCCAGAATGCCAATACTACAAATACGCAGGCCAGTGCCGAGTAGGTGAAGAAAGAAGCGTTGTAGCTGTTAGTGGCATCGTACGCAGCGCCCACCAATATTGGTCCAGATGCACCCAATACCGTCACCATCACGCCTCTTGTTGCAAACAACGGAGCGTAACTACTTGGGCCAAAATAGTTGGCGATCAACGATGGACTCGATACCGAAGCCAAGCCATAGCCTAAGCCAAATACCGCAGCACAGGCATATGCCATCATCGTGGTGTCGGCATATGCCAACATGCAAATGCCTATTAACTCTAGAAACAAACCCCCTGCCAGCATGAACCTAGGGTCAAACCGGTCGGCTAAACCACCGGAGGCTAATCGGCCAAATGTGCCCACGAGCCCACTAATACCCAGCGCTGCCGCAGCTATCACTTGAGATAAGCCAAGGTCTTTCATATGCAATACAGCCTGACTGCTGACAATCATGCTGCCCAGTACCGCCATCGCCGCAGCCAGCACGATAATCCAAAACGTAGAGGTTCTAATGGCTTCTTTTACTGTCCATGTTTCAGTCGAGCGAAATACTTTTGAGCGCGACACCACTTCGGTTTTAGTCTCTCCGGGCTCTTCAATGGTTGCTGGATCGATGCCATCTATGAATGTACCCACATCCTCGGGCCGGTCTCTCACTACAATAGCGATCGCTAACGATGAAATCAGCGCCGAAGCACCCATTAATCCCCACACGATTTTCCAATCGCCGTATTGTTCTATCACCCAAACATAGGTCGGCGCGGCAACAAAAGCGCCTAAACCCGACGCTCCCATGAAAATACCAATCGCCAGCCCGCGTCGTTTAGTAAACCAGTTGGTGATTAATTGAGTGCCGGGTATGACAGTCTGCATGGCCATCCCGACACCCAAAATTGCCAATCCGATATAAAATGCAGTAAGGCCATCGGTAAAATACAGCCAAGTGGTGGCCAACGCGATAACACCGCCACCAACGGTCATCGTCAGCCGGGCGCTAAATCTCCGAATCAAGTACGCGACTAACGGCCCGCCAAACCCAAGCGCAAGCGTTACCACAGAAAAACCGCCACTGGCTTGCGCGCGGGACCAGCCGGTAGCTTCAATCATTTGCGGCATAACAACCGAAAAACCGTAGAAAATAGATCCTATCGAAAGAAAATAAACAAACGCCAGTACAGCCAGTAGTCTCCATCCGTAAAACATCGGGGTAGTGCCTCTTTATTAGTCTTTTTTTGCCGCGCCAACAGTCCTATTAGCCACGCATAAAATCGTTCTGCCAGGCTATCGGCAAAAGGGATATACAGCGGTTTCGGGCAAGGTTTAAGCATTGCGAATATTGTTATTTCGCGTGTGATTCTAATGGATAAGCCGCTAGAATGCGATGACCGCTCTAATCGACACGTTGCCGAACAGATCAAATAATAAGGCCAAATCCGTGATCAAAGAACACCGCCCGCACTATATTAAAAGACTATTCGAATGGCACCAGCGTTTCTATATCCGCCATTTTATCGAGCCTCAGTTCACTCAACTTGGCAAAAATTACGCCATGCTCAAACCCTGGTCTATCGAAATCTACGGTGCACCAATCCGCATTGGCGACTCGGTACACCTCATCTCCAACAGCGAAGACAAAATCCGCTTCACGGTACTGGGCGAAGGCTCGATCGAGTTAGGCGATTACGTTTTGATCTGCCCATCGGTGCGCATCTCTTCCGCCGCATCCATAAAAATTGGTAACAACTGTATGGTAGCCAGTCACAGTTATTTAACCGATGCCGACTGGCATGGGATTTATGACCGCACCCAGCCCATCGGCAACGCATCCCCCATCGTGCTTGAAGATAACGTCTGGATTGGCGACAGCGTATTGGTCTGCAAAGGCGTAACGATTGGCGAAAACAGCATCATTGGCGCAGGTGCAGTGGTTGCCAGCAATATCCCAGCCAACTCCATTGCGGTTGGAAACCCGGCAAAAGTCGTTAAAAAGCTCGATCCAGATATTCCGCTAGTGACCCGAAAGGAGCTATTAGACAACCCTAAGCTGGAACAGCAGCTGCTTGAAATGGACAAACGCCTGCTATCCAGCAATAGTTTTTGGGGTTGGCTTCGAACGTTGTTCATGCCCAAGCGAGGTGATTAGCTGCGCGGCGATCTGCCATCAGCTCATCTATACCGGACGTTAGAACCGTTTTAACAGCCGTCCATGAACAAAGAATATGCAGAATACGATAGGAAAGGCTACAATGTTCGGCTTTGGTCAGAAATAAAGAAATAGATAAACCATGGTTAAGAAAGACAAAGTAAAAGTATTAGGGGAAGAGTGGAGCGACGAGCGCGTCAAAGGCTTTTTAGATATTAAGCCAGTTGCGGGCGAGTCTGCTGATTTCCACATACTGTTAAGCGCATACCGAGGAATGGAGGCTGAAAAATTCAGTCGGTTCGTAGGGTTCTATGTCGAAGCAGGTCGTGATATCAACGCCACTAACACGCGTGGTGAGAGCCTGCACAGAATTGTAAGCCAGCACGCCTGCAATAAAGAGTACAAGGATGCACTGGCTCAAGCTGGCGCGAATTAGCTAATCATTAAAATTACCGAGAACCTCCAATGAAAAATATGTATAGCCACCGGTTTCAGTCGGTGGAAGAGATTCAAGACGAGTTCGAGAAAGGCGGGTACATCTGCAGCAAAGAGATTGCCACTTGCCTGTACATTGCTTACAACCTTCAAAAGCCAATGATGGTCGAAGGTCCAGCGGGTGTCGGTAAAACCGAAATGGCTAAAACCACCGCAGAAATTCTTGGTGTGCCATTGATTAGATTGCAGTGCTACGAAGGCCTTGATGAGTCCAAAGCATTGTACGAATGGAAATACGGTAAACAGCTTCTGTATACCCAACTTCTAAAAGAAAAACTCAATGATTTCATGGGCGATGCAGAAACCATGGAAGAATCCATGGCAGTTCTACATAGCAAAGAAGATTTATTCTTCTCTGAAGATTTCCTTGAGCCACGACCACTGTTCAAAGCCTTGAAAGAAAAAGCCGGTTGCGTACTTCTAATTGATGAAGTCGATAAATCCGATCACGAATTCGAAGCCTTTCTGCTCGAAATCTTGTCGGAGTTCCAGGTCTCTATTCCTGAAATCGGCACACTCACTGCTGATGTAAAACCCTTCGTATTTTTGACCAGTAATAACAACCGCGAGATGAGCGATGCGCTCAAACGTCGTTGTTTGCACCTCAATGTGCCTTACCCTGAGGCTGATCTCGAACGCCGAATTCTTAATAGCCGAGTTCCTGAACTGAGCGAAAACTTGCAGAAAAACCTGGTTGATTTTATTCATAAGCTCCGTGATATGGATCTGAAAAAAGCACCGTCCATCAGCGAAACCATTGACTGGGCTAGAGTACTGGTACTTCTTCATGCCGAAGAGCTCGACAAAGAATTTGTCGAAACCACACTCAACACCGTGCTCAAATTCGAAGATGATATTGAAGCAGTCAACGAACAACTTGATAGCTTGCTTGAAAGCGTTCACTCAGCTGAGTAATACACGGGAGAAATTCTATGCAGGCCGTCCTTGAAGATTTTTTAAAAGCTGTACGTAGTCACGACATCACCGTTTCGTCTGCGGAAAGTATCGAAGCCGGCCATACATTTGAATTAATCGGTTTTGAGAGTCGCGAGATTCTTAAATATGCCCTTTCAGCAACGCTTGCAAAAAACCTTGAAGAAAGAGAAAGTTTTTCGAAATGTTTCGATGGCTTTTTCTCCTTCGAAAGTTTTAAAGAACGTACCGAACAAGCCGAAGAAAAAAAGCAAATTGAACAAGAACTTGGTGAATACCAAGGTGATTCAGAGCTTGTGAAAATGATGCTCGCGAAAGACCAAGTAGCGCTTTCTAATAAAATGAAAAAAGCGGCCCGCGAAATCGGTATTACCGACATCTGGTTTTTCACCCAAAAGGGTATTTACTCGCAAAAAATCATGAAACAAATGGGCAGCGCCCAAATTGGCGAAGAGATTGCTGCGCTTTCTGGCGGCACTTGCCCAACGGCAATGGCGCAAGCTAACCAACTACGGCAAGTTCGCAAAACGCTACAAAGTGAAGTTCAGGGCTTTGTTGAGCAGCAACTGTCTATTTATGGTGCTAATACCAACAAACGCTTACGCGAAGAGTTTTTGACCAACGCTAGGTTGTCTAATATCGAGCGCCGCGACTTTCACCGTATGCATGAAATCGTGCGTAAGATGGCAAAGCGCATGAGTGATACCTACTCCAAGAAACGTAAACAAACCCAACGTGGCCAGCTCGATTTCCGTAAAACCATGCGTAAAAATGTTGCGTATGACGGTGTACCCTTCGAGACTTTTTGGCGCACCAAAAATGTCGATAAACCCAAAATTGTTGCTATCTGTGATGTCAGCGGATCCGTCAGTGATTACTCGCGTTTTTTATTGTTATTTCTTTATAGCCTTAAAGATGTACTTAGCCGTATAGACAGCTTTGCATTCTCAAGTAGCCTAGTTGATGTGAATACAATATTTGAAGATTACGCTGTAGAACAGGCGATTGAAGTCGCCCTAAAAGAAGGCGGTGGAGGCTCTACAGATTACGGTCAAACCTTTATGGACTTAAAGCGTGATCGTTTAGAAAATTCCAATAACCTACTTAATATCGACAACAAAACCAGTGTAATTATTTTGGGAGATGCCCGTAATAACTACGGTGATCCAAGAACCGATATTCTCAAATTAGTTTATCAGCGTGCAAAACGAGTGATTTGGTTAAACCCTGAACCCAAAATCAGCTGGAATACGGGTGATTCAGAAATGGATAAATACCGACCTTACTGCCATCTAGTGAGTGAATGCAGCACTATCAAGCAGCTCAACAACATGATCGATGATTTATTGAAGGTATCCTTCGCTTAACCTTTCGGTTCCATCGAAACGTTTTATTTGGTCATTTATTCTTCGCTATCGAGCGAACGGCGCGCAACGGATGAGCGCACGTATTCAATTGCGTCCTTCACGGCTTCTTGGATTCGCCGCTCCATTTCATCTCGTTCCTGAGGGGAAAGGTAGAAACTGGCATCTACATCATGCCTAACATAACGTGGCGGCAAATGGTTTAACGCAACACAAACTACGTCGGGAAGGAGCTCAACATCATCTCCGGTATTGCCCAGCACAACCAACGCGTGCTCAATAACCAGTCGTTCGTAGTAGTTGTGAATTTCACTTAACTCACCCGCTTCACTAAAATTATTTCGCCCAGTCAAGACCATGGTCGTCCCCTTAATTGGTATTTATCTGAATCCATTAAGTGTAGACCGAATAACCGCAAACGCGTGCGGAAATACGCTGTAATTCATGTAAAAATTGGTCGGTTTTAAACTCGAGTCAAAGCTGCCTCTCACAACAAATCATACCGTTTTAAGGAACACTGAATGCGATCTTTTGTAGCCGAACCCACCACCGAAGGCACTGTAAACTGGAGCGTTCTCGGTAAACTTGGATCGTATTTGGTGGAGTACAAAGGCCGTGTAACGCTTGCGTTAACGTTGCTGATTCTTGCCAAGCTATCCGGTGTCGGCATGCCTTTGGTGCTCAAACAAGTTATCGATGGAATGGACCCTTCGTTGCTGGCAACCAAAGGGATCGAAGTTATTATCGTACCCATTGCGCTGCTCATCGCTTACGGCACATTGCGATTTTTCAACGTCTTTCTTGCCGAAATGCGCGATACAGTCTTTGCACGGGTCAACGAACGCGCTCAGCGAAAAATCGGCTTGGAGGTATTTCGTCACCTTCACAACCTCGATTTGGAATTTCATCTCACCAAACGTACTGGCGGCCTGACCCGCGATATCGAACGCGGTACCCGCGGGGTCAACTTTCTACTACGTTTTGGGCTATTCAATATCATCCCAACGCTGCTCGAAATAACCCTTGTCACCGTCATTTTATTTGTTAACTACAGTGGTGTTTATGCGCTCGTTGCATTGGTATCCGTGGTTGCATACGTATCGTTTTCTATTTTCGCAACCGAGTGGCGTACAGGTTTTGTACGCAAAGCAAACTTGCTGGATAGCCAAGCTAACTCAAGAGCAATCGATGCGCTGCTCAACTATGAGACGGTAAAATATTTTGGCAATGAAGAATATGAGGCAAATCTTTACGACAACAGCCTCACGTCATGGGAATCTGCACGGGTAAAAAACCGCCTGTCGTTGGGATTACTGAACTCCGGGCAAGCACTTATTACCGCATCAGGTATTACTGTAATGATGGTGTTGGCGGCGCGGGACGTTGCCGCAGGCAATATGACTCTTGGCGACTTGGTGCTAGTGAATGCCTTTATGATTCAACTGTTCATCCCGCTCAATGCGCTGGGCTTTGTATACCGCGAGATAAAAGCTGCGCTGGCTGATGTCACCACCATGTTTGCATTGCTGGACCAAACGCCCAAAGTGAAAGACCGCGCTGATGCCAAAATATTAGGCTCCGGCTCACTACCAATTGAATTTAAAAACGTTAGCTTTCACTACCAAAAAGATCGCCCCATCATCCGTAACGTAAGTTTTAAAATTAACGCCGGCGAAAAAGTAGCCATTGTTGGCCGTAGCGGCTCGGGGAAATCTACTTTGGCGCG
>JAESUM010000049.1 GCA_016763075.1 Pseudomonadales bacterium | reverse complement strand
GTTATGATGAGTGGTCCCGCCACTAAAGTTTATGAAGGAATCGTACGGTTATGACAGCAAAACTCAGTGTTTCCGAACAAGCCGCGTCAAAAGAACAGGTAGTAGAATACCTATATGCGCACAGCGATTTTTTTGAGCAGCAGCCAGACCTACTGGTCTCGCTACGGCTACCTCACGAACATAAAGACAGTATCTCGCTGTTTGAAAAACAAGCCACTTTGATGCGTGACCGTGAAGCACGGCACCACGGCCAAATCAAGGCATTGATCAATGCTGCACGGCGCAACGACCAACTGCTTGAGCACACGCGCAACCTGGTTGTGCGATTGCTCAAAACAGACAACATGCAGCAAGTCATTGAACAAACCGAAAGCTGTTTCGTTGAACAATTTGGAATAGACTTCGTCAGCATATCGGCTTTTCCCCGCGAACAGCCTGATCAACACAGCATGGTGAATGGGCTCATTCATGCCAAAAAACCGGTGCTCGGAACCTTACGCGCCGAAGAGCTAGAATACCTATTCCCGGATAACGCAACGGCCATTGGCTCTGCCGCAGTTTATTGTTTGCGTGATAGCGCCCACGACGGTGGCCAAGAATGGGGGCTTTTAGCGCTGGCTAGCAAAGATCCAAGTTACTTTAGCCACGAAATGGATAGCCTCTTTCTAGAGTTTGTTGGCGACATACTGGTCCAGCAATTCGGTAAATACAGCGGCGCCTAACTCGCCTCTATCCGGTACAGGTAAAACCCGATGGCGAATACAGGCTTTGATCAACGACGCGCTGAATTCCGCTATTATCTTGTGCACGATCGTAGCAGCGCAGATAACACCGTCAAAAGCTACCAGCACGACCTAACACGGCTCCAGCGTTTTTGTATTCAACAAAACCTTGCTGACTGGTCCGAACTGACCCAAAGCCACCTTCGTGAGTTTTCTGCCAACTGCTTTGAAGATGGTTTGGCGCCCGCCAGTATTCGCCGAATTCTGGCTTCAACACGTACCTTTTTGAGCTTTCTTGTTCGGTTGGGTGATCTCAAAGAAAATCCTGCCACTGGGGTTCGCCTGCCCAAAGCTACGAACAAATTACCTACCACCCTCGATGCCGACCAAATGAAACAGCTGGTCGAAATAAAAGGCGAGCGCTGGATAGATTACCGCGACCGCGCAATACTGGAATTACTGTATTCCTCCGGTCTGCGGCTCAGCGAACTGGTTGGGCTCGATGACCAAAGCCTGCAATTAGACGATGCCTTGGTCCGCGTTACCGGTAAAGGTAATAAAACCCGGCTGGTACCGATTGGCGCAAAGGCCATTGACGCACTACGCGCATGGCTGCCAAAAAGAGACGAGACTACACACCGGCTCAACCAAGCAATTTTCATCACCCAGCGCGGTACACGCATGAGCCCTCGTTCGGTTCAGCTACGCGTTAGTGCTCGGGGCCAACAGCAGCTATTTACACCGGTACATCCACACATGCTGCGCCATTCCTTCGCAACTCATGTATTGGAATCCAGCAGTGACTTGCGAGCCGTACAAGAAATGCTCGGCCATACGGATATCAGCACCACCCAGGTATATACCCATCTCGACTTTCAAACCCTGGCACGCAGTTATGACAACGCACACCCTAGGGCGCGAAGAACACGGCAGACCAACCGAGAAACCAACAAATGACACCCAACACCATTGGAGCTCACCGTGATTAAAGCCATCACACTCGATTTGGACGACACCCTGTGGGAGGTTTGGCCTACCCTCATTGCCGCAGAAAAAACATTACACCAATGGCTCAACAATCATTGCCCCGACATCAGCGCGTTGCTAGCAGATAACGGCCTCATGAGTATTCGCCAACGTGTGCTTAGCGATGAACCTGACTTAATGCACCGGGTAAGCGAAATGCGTTTACGGGTGCTAGAGCAAGCATTGCTAAAGGTTGGCTACTCGCCAAGTTGGGCGCAGCAAGCGGCCCAAAGCGCCTTTGAAGTCTTTTTGGAGGCACGCCATCAAGTGACTTTTTACCCGCTGGTCATCGATGTGCTCGATAACCTCAGCCGTAATTACCGTCTGGCGGCACTAAGCAATGGCAACGCCAACGTGTACCGCCTGGGCCTTGGGAAATATTTTAGCTTTGGGCTTAATGCCGAGATGGTCGGAATAGGAAAACCGCACCCAGCCATGTTTGAGCAGGCTTTGGAAAAACTCGAATTACGCGCGGATCAGGTCATCCATGTGGGCGATAACCCCACGGACGATGTTATCGGCGCACAGCAACTTGGCATGCACACGGTTTGGGTAAACCCAGAAAAATTAGATTGGCCAACCGACAACCCAAGCCCCAATGCTGAAATCGAATGCATGGAGCAGCTGCCCGCCAGTATCGAGTTCATCATTAGCGAACTCATCAATACCGAACCAGGCTAAATCGCTTCTAGTTCTAGTTAGAGCGCACTGCTGTCTGCCTTAACGGCGTTAGACAGCTCAGACAAACCCGTCAGCAATGCACTGATAAGTGCATTGTCAGCTGCGATACCATCGGTATCCAGCCCGCTGCCAAGCAGTGGAATCACCACCGTTGCCGGCTCAATGATATTCCCTGACATCGTCGTCAGCACTTCTCGCAGCGCCCGCTGAGCATGAGATGCTCGGGGTGATGTATGGATCAACATGATGGGCTTGTTAGGAAATTCCGAACCATTCACCAACCAGTCTAACGCATTTTTTAGCGGCCCACTGATACCGTGCGCGTATTCAGGACTCGCGATAATGAGCCCATCGGCCCTGCCCAACATTGCCTTGAGTTGAGCTACCGCAGGTATTTGTTCTTCTTCACGGTCGGGGTTAAATATGGGTAGTAAACTGATATCACCTAAACGAATATCAACCTGGTTCGGTGCCATTTTTGTGAGTGCCTTTATTGCAGAAGTGTTAAACGATGCGCTGCGCAAGCTTCCGGATAACGCCAATAATTGAAGCGATCTCATGTAGCCCGCGAGCCGGGTGAATTAAAACCCAAGGCCTTAATATGTTCGACAACGCATAACCCAAGGTGCTCAAGCTGGTAGCCACCTTCCAGCATGGAGACTACACGCCCTTGGGAATGTTTGTCCGCCAGTTTACAAATTTGCTCCGTAACCCAAAAATAGTCTTCGTCCAGTAATTGCCATTGAGCCATGGGGTCAAATAATGAGCCATCAAACCCCGCTGAAATAAAGATCATTTGCGGTTTAAATTTTTCCAACTCAGGGATCCAAACACGCTCAATGCCGTTACGAAACTGTTCGCTATTGGTGCCTGCTGCCATCGGCACATGAATAATATTACTGGCAGGAAAGTCGAAATCGGCAAAGGGATAAAAGGGGTGCTGAAAAGCTGAGCAAAACAGCACGCGATTGTCATGCTCAAATATATTTTCGGTGCCGTTGCCGTGGTGCACGTCAAAGTCAACAATGGCAATTCGTTCGATATCAGGGTGATTCAGGGCTTGGTACGCACCTACCGCAACATTATTAAACAGACAAAACCCCATGGCTCGCTCACGTTCGGCATGATGCCCTGGTGGTCGCACCGCGCAAAAAGCACGTTTTAAGTCGGGGTGGTTGGCGTTGTCTAGCACCAAATCTGTCGCGAGTACTGCGGCGCCAGCCGCCAGTTTGGCAGCGCGTAAACTGTGCCTAGATACCGCGGTATCTTCATCGATATGAAAAACACCCTCTTCGGGTATCAGGCTTTCAATATGCTCGATATGTTTTTCTGAATGAGCTAAAACCAGTTGCTCGTGGCTAGCTTCGGGGGCATCAAAATGTTTTAAGCGGTCCCACAACCGCTCCATAATCAGGTGCTCAGTAATGGCGTGCAGTCGTTGCTTACATTCTGGGTGGTGCGGCCCACCGTTGTGCAGCGTGCAATCGTCGTGGGTTATAAAAGCAGTTTCCATAAATACGTGCGGGCCTATTAAATTTTCGGTAACTTTTTTTCTGTTAAGGCTGAGCAGCCGATGCGGCGCGTTGCTCTTTTAATTGGGTACGGCCGGTTTTTGTACTGTAAAAATTTTGAATGATTTTTAAGTCTTTATCAATATCACCGCAGGGGTAACAAATTGGACCAAAGCCCCCTACTTTGTTTTTGTAGTCTACAAACCCCAGCGCAATGGGTACTTCTGCGCCAACGGCAATGTAATAAAAGCCAGTCTTCCAACGCTCCACATGAGAGCGGGTTCCCTCTGGCGGAATAGTGAGTACAAGTTCGTCCATTTCGGCAAAATTACGAACCATTTGATCGACTAAGTTATTCGATTTACTGCGATCAACCGGTACGCCGCCTAACCAGCGCATGATAGGTCCCAATGGCCCTTTGAACAGGGAGTCTTTCCCCATCCAATAAAGTTTGAAATCCAATACAAACCCAATGGCCAGTAATAACGCCAGGTCGTAATTGCTTTCATGGGGCGCGGCCACCAATACAAAACTCTTTTCTTGTGGTGGTGTGCCTTCGGTTTTCCACCCCACTAGTTTGAGCCCAACAATACTTGGGAGCTTAAATAGTGGCGAAACCAACGGGGTATTGAATAAGTTCTTTTGCATGATATTTTTTGTTTTTATTATCTAGCGTGAACAAAATTGGGGCGCTGCCAAACGGGGCTTATATCAAAATTAACCATACGTACAAAGGTAGGCGGTATCAACCTTCACCTGTAGATCAAAGGCTTGATTGGCTGCAACATCAAAGCTGCTACCTGCAGCGAATATTTGCCAGTCGCTAGTGCCGGGTAGCTTGACGATAAGTGCGCCGCTGACCACTGTCATGGTTTCTGGTTGGCTAGTATCAAAGCGGTATTCACCGGGCGCCATTACACCCACGGTGGCTGGAAGGGTTTCGCTTTGAAAGCCAATTGATTTTACTTTGCCATCAAAATATTCGTTTACATCTAGCATATGGTTATACCTGTTGAGGCCGGCTTATCCGCAGTGGATTCACAAAGAAAGCGATTATACCGAGTTATGTGATTTCGCATCACCTATCGTCAATATTTGACCTGCTATTTAGTCGGTTAGTTTATCGACGCGAACTTACAGCGTTAAAGGCTGAAGCAACTCATCAAGGGTTAAACCGCAGCTTGGGGCAAAGGTTTCAAGAAAGAACTGAACCTCTGGCGACTCAAACTTATCGAGACGTGCCTGAATATCTTTAGCTGCACTGGAAAATTCTGTATTTCCTGCCGCCAACTCCGCTTGGCATTTAAGCAGTGCGGCAATGGTGTCTGCTGCTTTAATAACCATGTAATTTTGCTCTGGAATAGATTCTTCAATCAAAATAGGTCGGTAGTCTTCTTTAAGCTTTGCGGGCAATAACTCTA
Organism: Pseudomonadales bacterium; assembly: GCA_016763075.1. GTDB lineage: Bacteria > Pseudomonadota > Gammaproteobacteria > Pseudomonadales > JAHRWD01 > JAHRWD01. The sequence continues at coordinate 3,047 of JAESUM010000049.1, read as the reverse complement.
GCAGCTCGATAGCGGCTTGTTTCTCGATCGATTTATAGGCTCTGGTGATTTCCGGCGAATGATATTTTATCGGTGATGGCATATCACCGGTAATGACTTCTCCGCAATCATGGTAGAGCGCAGCTACTGCAATGGCGTTAACATCAAGATCGCCATCAAAGTAGCGGTTGCGAATCAACGCAAGGGAGTGCGCGATGGTTGCCACTTCCCAGCTGTGCTCCATTACGTTTTCGTTGATGGTGTTTCGCTTGAGGCCCCAACGTTGTAACCAACGAATTTTACTGATGTAGGCATAAAAGTGACTGGTGGTTTTGCTCATGGGTTCCGCCGTGGTGTTTTCGTATATTGGGCTAATAATACAGTTGAAGCATCGTTAGCGTCACTACAATAAACAGTATCGTTAGCGGCCACCCTACTCGGATAAAATCAATCACCCGGTACCCACCCAAAGCAACAACCAACGCATTCACTTGATTGGTTGGAATTAAAAAACTATTGGAAACACCCACCGCTATTAGTAGCGCAAAGATACGTGGGTCTTGCCCCATGCCCAGCGCAATTTGGCTGGCTAACGGCACCAATATAATCACTGCACCAACATTCGACATCACCAAACTAAAAAATGTAGCCAATAGAATAAGCATCAACTGCACGACCAACACCTGCGGATCGGTGCCGAGCAACCCAAGGCTTTGGTTCGCAATCCAGCTGGCTGCTCCGGAATTTTCCATTGCTTTACCCAATGGAATTAAACCCGCCAACAAAAATACGGTTTTCCAACTTATTGCTTTGTAGGCATCGTTCATGCTCAAAACGTTGGTCAGCACCATTGTGATGGCGCCGGTCATTAAAGCGCTGGCAAGGGGCATGCTGGTAAATAGCATTAAACAGAGCGTCAGCGCACAAATTAACAATGCGCGGTTTAGTTTGTCGGGGCGCGTTTGTTGCTTTGGATAGTCGGTGGTTACCGGGGTAAAGTTTGGGTTTGTTTCAAGCTTGTTTAAATCGCGCCACGCGACATGTACCAGTAGGGTATCGCCAGCTAGCAGCGGGATATCCCGTAACCCTTTGCGAAATATTTGTGTGCCTCGATAAATCGCAATGGTGCTCATGCCAAATGTTTTACGCATTCGGATGCTACGAATGGTGCGGCCTAATAATGATGAATGCGGCGGCAAAATCACTTCAGCTATGCCCGAATGATCAACCGACAACGCTTCGCGAATTTCTACATTCTTAGCATTTGCTTCTAATGCGGGCATCGATTCGAAACCCGCTATGGACTGATCCGATGCTATCACCGCCAAAGCAGTTTCTGATTCAATCATAATTTCTCGGTGCGGCGACAAAATTAACTCGCGGCCGTGCAGCGCTATAATGTTAATTCGGTAAGACTCTTCAATTTGGCCAACGTTTTTTCCTGCCAAACTATTACCGGGCAGCATTTTGAATACGTGAATATCTGAACGTATGCCATATAACGCTTGGTAATATTCTGCTGAATTCGAAGCAGGCCGTAGGATTTCGTCGTGTTGTGTTTTCGGCAATAGCCGCTGCCCGAAAAAAACCAGATAACCAATACCGGTAACCACAAGCGCCAGCCCTAAGGGCGCGGCAGATAAAAACCCAAAAGGCTCGGAGGATTCTGGCAATAAATCGTTGAGCAGTATCATCGGGCCCGACGCAACCAAAGTTACCGTCCCGCCAAGAATCACCGCAAACGACATGGGTATCAACAAGCGGCTCATCGGGATACCCGATTGCCGGCTCACTCTACTCACTACCGGGATAAACAACGCAGCTGCACCAATGTTTTGCATCACCGTTGAAAGCGTAGCTGCGGCTGTTGTGATCGCTAGCATGATGAACGAGTTGTTATTTTTAGTACTTTTCAATATTAAATCTGCAACACGATGCATTAGGCCAGTTCGTTCCAACCCACTGCCAATCATCATCACAGCAATAATCGCTATCACTGCGTTGCTCGAAAATCCAGAAAAAACATCTTCATTACTTAGCAAACCTTCAAGCCCTGGAATCAAGCGTAAAAACCCCAGCATCACCAGTATCACCATTGCGCTGACATCTACCGGCAATCGCTCACTTAAAAAAAGATAAACCGTCAGCAATAAAAGCAGCAGCACTACAATAATGGGAAGATCAATACTCGCTATAAAATGCATCTATACTCCAGTCATCAGTAAGCTGGCTTCAACGCGGCTTCTTCTACAACACATATTCCTGAGCGTTCGCATGAAACACAGCATTCAACCGTTCTTTGATAATAATAGCTCGACATACAGCTACGTGGTGTCTGACCCAGCACAAAAAAAGTGTGCGGTGATCGATCCGGTTTTAGGGTTTGAAATAAAATCTGCTAGAACCAACACCATCGAGGCCGACAAGCTAATTCAATATATCCAATCTAATCATTTACAACTGGACTGGATTTTAGAAACTCACGTACACGCAGATCACTTAAGCGCTGCTCACTACATCAAGCAACAGCTCGGCGGTAAAATTGCTATTGGCAGTCACTTGCCTGACATTCAAAAAACATTTAGCCACACATTTGATATGGGCACTGAGTTTCAGCAAGATGGCACACAGTTCGACCGGCTGCTAAATGAGCAAGACCATATTCAAATTGGCGACTGTTCAATAACCGTGATGAATACTCCAGGACATACACCGGCATGCGTAAGTTATTTAATTGGAGAAGATATTTTTGTAGGAGACACACTTTTCATGCCGGACTCCGGCACGGCGCGATGTGATTTTCCCGGTGGTGATGCAAAAGCGCTATACCATTCGATTCAACGAATACTAAATTTACCCAGCAATACAAATATTTATTTATGTCACGATTACTCAACTCAAAAAACTGAAAATCGTTTTGTAACTACCGTTAAGCAGCAACGCGAAGAAAACATCCATATTTATAATGGAGTTACTGAGGCTGAATTCATAACCCTTCGTTATAAGCGTGATGCTCATTTGACAATGCCTGCTCTAATAATCCCTTCGATACAGGTGAATATCCAAGC